>JARRQQ010000452.1:0-10578 GCA_037381725.1 Sedimentisphaerales bacterium | reverse complement strand
CAGAACGGCCATTACGCCCGCAAGTTCAAGCTTGAAACACAATGCGGGATGATCGGCATCAACGTCGGCATCCCCGCGCCGGTGGCGTATTTGCCCTTCGGCGGCATGAAGGACTCCCAATTTGCCGATATCAAAGCCCAGAGCAAGACCATCGTCAATTTCTTCACCGAATGCAAAATCGTGACCGAGCGATATTGGCCGGAGAGCGGCTAACAAAGAAATAACTTGAAATTCACAGATGGTTTGGTAGCATAGACGTTATAACACCCCTAAATAGAGCAGTAGACATGATTGGGTAAACACGGCATGAAATGCCCTTTTTAAGGAGGCAACAAAATGAAAAGCAGACGTGCCTTCACACTCATTGAACTGCTGGTCGTGATTGCCGTCATAGCGATTTTGCTGGCGATTCTGATGCCTGCTCTAAGGGCCGCCAAGGACCAGGCTAAGAAGACGGTCTGCTCGGGTCACGTCGCAGGGCTTGTGCTCGCCATGAGGATGTACGTTGATGACTATGATGGAAAGACGCACAATTCTCCAAATAACGGTCTGTGGGACAATGCCTGGCAGCATCCGGCGGTCGTGAAACGGTACGGGCCAAATGAAAACTATGCCTATTGGGGGATTGCGTACTTTCCATACGCCAAGAACAAGAAAATCTTCCATTGTCCCGCTATGATTCGTGCGGATGATTGGCCGGAAAATGGAGGCAACTGGGGCCGTGCGGCACAGCAATACTTCAAGTATTGCGCTTACGGTCTCAATAACTACATCACCAATAAGAAGATTGATACTGAGTTCAGACACCATAGCGAGGTCATCGCCTACCAGGATCACATAGAGCAAAAACTGGACGACAACGGAGACATGTTTCACATTCGGCCCGGAGACCGGATCAATTTGCCGCAGTGGCGTCCGGCCAGCCAGGGGGGAAACGGCTTCGTCGACGCGAATTGGTCGGGGGATCAGTGGCACGACACGGTTAGAGAGTGTTATCGCCACCGAGGCGTATCCATGACGGTATGGCTCGATGGGCACGTGACGGAAATCAAGGAGAGCACCGGCGAAGACGTGCCCCGCAAATGGTACACGGGCAATCCAGAAGACACGCTTTGATCCAGGGACGACGCTTGATGGGCAAAACAGCGATACGGGCGATCACGTTTGACCTGTGGGACACAGTTTTCATTGATGATTCGGACGAGCCGAAACGAGCCGCACAAGGCCTTCCACCCAAGCCGGTTGAGCGGCGCAATCTGGTTCATCAATTCCTGGAACGACACGCGCCTATCTCCAGAGGACAGGTCGAGGTGGCCTACGACACGGTGGACGCCGCGTTTCGCCAGGTTTGGTACGGACAGAACGTGACCTGGACTGTTCGGGAGCGGCTCTCAGTGCTTCTCGAAGGTCTGAAGCGCGACTTGCCAGCCGTGGAGCTTGACGAGTTGATCCGGCTGCACGAAGAAATGGAGTTGGCGGTCCGGCCGGACTTGGCGTCCGACATCGCCGAGGCATTAGGGGAGTTGGAGGGGAAATACCGGATCGGCGTGGTCTCGGACGCTATCTTCAGCCCGGGACGCGCGCTCCGCCGATTATTAGGCGACTATGGCATTCTCAAATTCTTCAGCGCATTTGTCTTCTCCGATGAGATTGGGTGCGCTAAGCCCAATCCCGCCTCCTTTGAGGCCGTGGCCAAAGCTCTGGAGGTCGAGCTTTGCGAAATCGTTCACATTGGTGACCGAGAACTGAAGGATATTGAAGGCCCTCATGCCGTTGGCGCCCACGCCGTTCTGTGTACGGTGGTTAAAGACCGCGGAAGTGACAAAACCCAGGCCGACGCCGTCTGCAACGACTTTGCGGACCTGCCGGCGATACTTGAAGAGCTTCATTCGTGACAAACACAGGAGCAGCCGATGACGCCCCCCTTGCGATTTCTGATTATCGACGGTTATCCGAAACACAGCCGGGACGAATTGGAGCAGGCGGGCATGAAGCTCGCTTGGAAGCTTTTTGCAGACATGCTGCTCCAGCATTTACCGCAAGCGGTCTACGACGTGCTGCTTCCGAGCGATCCCGGCGTGGACATGCCTTCAGCAAAAGATCTTCACGGCTATGCTGGCATCATCTGGACCGGCTGCAATCTCACGATCTACGACACCTCAAATCGCAGCGTCCTGGGCCAAATCGAGCTGGCAAAGAACTCCTATGAAATCGGAGTGCCCAGTTTCGGCAGTTGCTGGGGGATTCAGATGGCCGCTTTTGCCGCCGGCGGGCAGGTCGAGGCCAACCCAAAGGGGCGCGAGATGGGGATGGGTCGAAAAACTCACCAGACGCCCGCGGCGTATGACCACCCAATGTTCGAGGGTAAGCCTCGCGTGTTCGAAGGTTTTGTGAGTCACGACGACATGGTCACTAAGCTCCCGCCGGATGGTGTCATGCTGGCGTGCAATAGCTTTGCTCTCATCCAGGCCGTCGCGGTCACCCACAAGAACGGCACTTTCTGGGCCACGCAATACCATTGCGAGTACGACCTTCGCGAAATGGCCCGGCTAATCGTCGCCCGTGAGAAGAAGCTGATCGCCGCCGGATTCTTTCGCAGCCGGGACGACCTGATGGAGCTTGTGGACCGCATGGAGGCGCTTTACAGAGAACCGGACCGAAAGGACCTTCGCTGGCAATTGGCGATTGACGACGACGTGCTCTCCGACTCGATCCGGCAGTGCGAATTCGTCAACTGGCTCAAAAAGCTGGTTCTCCCCACGGCCGGTTGTATCTAATCTGCGTCCTTAAGGGATATGAAAACGTTCTTAACCTCCGTATAAAGTTGCATCGCCTCCATTCCGAGGTCGCGCCCGAAACCGCTGCGTTTGAAGCCGCCGAATGGTGCCTCTACGTATACGCTGCTGTTTGTGTTGACGCTCATCACGCCGGTTCGGACCGCCCGCGCCATGCGCAACGCCCGCTCTAGGTCCTTTGTCCACAAGGACCCGCTCAAGCCGTACTTCGTATCGTTGGCAAGCTTGACAGCCTCTTGCTCGTTCTCGAACGGGATCACACAGGCGACCGGCCCGAAAATCTCTTCCTGGCAGACGCGTGCTGAAGAGCCAAGCCCTTCGATAACGGTCGGAGCGAGGTAGTAGCCCGTCTCCTTGGGACGATTACCGCCACAGAGGATATGACCACCTTCCTCGCGTGCAACGTCGATATATGTCTCGACGTTTTCTCTCTGCCCAGCGGATACCATCGGGCCCATCTGGGTCGATTCATCGAGCGGATCACCCACAACGATTGCTTTTGTTGCTTCCACAAAGACCTCAAGAAACCTGTCATAGGCCAGCTTTTCTACGAGTATGCGGCTGCGCGCACAACAATCCTGACCGGTGTTGGCAAAGACCGCCATAGGCGCCGCCTTAGCGGCTGCACCCACATCGGCATCAGCGAAGATAATGTTCGGGCTCTTGCCGCCCAACTCCAGGGAAACGCGTTTGATGTCCTCGGCGGCGAGCTTGACGATATGGGTGCCCGTGCTGGTTTCGCCCGTCAATGTAATCTTGTTGACGAGACGGTGACTCACAAGATAGTCGCCGATCTCGCCGCTCCGGCCGGGCACGACTTGGAGAATGCCGTCCGGCACACCCGCCTCCATCGCCAGTTGGCCAAGCGCCAATGCCGTCAGAGGCGTCAGACTCGCGGGCTTGAGCAGGACGGCGTTGCCCGTAGCGAGCGCCGGCGCGACCTTCCAGCACGCCATCAGAAAAGGGAAATTCCACGGCACAATCGTCGCAACGACTCCCACCGGCACGCGGAGCGTATAGTCAAATCCATCGCTGCCCCGGCGTTGATCTCCCACCGCGCGTCCCCGATCGGCTTGCCCACGTTACGCGCCTCCAACACCGCCAGTTGCTCGGCATGCTCGCGGATCAGCGACGCCATGCGATAAAGGGTCTCGATCCTGCGCCCCGGGTTCGCCGACGACCAGTGCGATTTGCCGAACGCGTTCGTCGCCGCTTCGAGAGCTTCGTCAATTTCCCGCTTACCCGCCAGCGGTGCTTTGTTCCATATCTGCTCCGTAGCCGGCTCGATAAGCTCCAGGGAGCCGCCGGAAGCCTTCGAACGCAATTGTCCGTTGATGAGCATATCACTGGACATCGTCGCCATTACCATATCTCCTGATAAAGCCGTAACATGTCTGCCTCGGTGCATTGTCGTGGATTGGACAAATGGCACCCATCTTCCATTGCCTTTGTAGCCAACTCAGGTAGGCTCGCGCGCGGGACTTTCAGGTCGCGCAAGCGTTGTGTGATGCCGATGGAACGAGTAAATTGGCTTAAGAAATCAGCCGCCCACAATGCCGGACCATCCACACATTCCGCGCTGCCCAGCGCCGCGGCGATTCTCTCATACTGAGCGCTGTTCTGCTCGCCGTTGAAACGCACGACGGCGGGCAGAGCAATTGCATTCGCAAGACCGTGCTGGACACCGAACTCGCTTGAAAGCGGGTGCGACAGGGAATGCGCCGCACCCAAATCCTTCTGGAATGACACCGCTCCCATTGCAGCGGCGACCAACATCCTCCCACGTGCCTGAAGGTCCGCTCCATCGTGATAGGCACGCGGCAGAAACAGCCGCACTAAGCGGATAGCCTCAAGCGCGATCGCGTCGCACATCGGATGAAAAACCGGGCAAACGAACGCTTCAACCGCGTGCGTCATGGCGTCCATACCGGTCCAGGCCGTCAAGTTCGGTGGCAACCCGACGGTTAGCTCGGGGTCCAGGATCGCCATCTCCGCCATGAGCGCCGGCGCGCCCAAGACCATCTTTCGTCCGAGACTTCGTACTGTGATGACGGTGCTGCGCCCCACTTCGCTGCCAGTCCCCGCCGTGGTCGGTATCGCGCACATGGGCGTCAGTGTTGGCGGCATTTTCGTGAGAGGTATTTCCATCAAGGCCGCATCCGGGAAGGCTCCTTTGAGCCGCAAAGCCTTAGCCGCGTCGAGGGCGCTGCCTCCTCCCAGTCCCACGATCCCATCACAATCGCCTTGAGCATACGATTGCCATGCCTCTTCGACGTTCCCGTCTGTAGGATTGGGGTGAACGCTCGTGAACTTCACGTATGCGCCGGGCCAGATGCGACCCATCTCCTCAGCCACCAGACGAAATGCCTCAGTCCCAAGTAACCCTGAGTCTGTAACCAGCAGGGGGCGGCGCACCTCGTATTTCCGGGCGAATTCCGCCAGGATTGAACGCGCGCCTGCCCCAAAGCGAATATCGGTCGGAAATCTGAACTGCGATATCTCAGCCATTCATTATTCTCCAAGAGTAGTTTGGTCAATTGAGGAAAATCCATCTTCAGCTTGCTACGACAAGATCATTCCGTCACCTCATCATCCGTGATTTTCAGCGCCTCGTCAATAGAATCCACGATGAAATCGATCTCCTCCTTTTCAACAATCAACGGAGGGACAATCCAAATGCCGAATTTATCCGTCGGTATGTAGATATTCTTCCAGTTGAGTAAGAATTCCGCAATTTCCGTCAGAGCGTTTCGGCTATACTTTTCCATCTGTTTTCTGAACGGTTCTTTTGTCTTCCTGTTTCGCACCAGCTCAAGAGTCCAGAACAGACCAAGACCTCGGACATCTCCAACGGACCGATGCTTTTGTTCGAGCAGCTTGAGACGGCTGCCCAGGTATTGCCCCATCTCCATAACCCGCTCGAGAATTTTCTCTTCGTTCAGGACATTGATCCCGGCCAAAGCCGCCGCACAGCCGAGCGCATGACCCGAAAAGCTCTGGCCGTGACCGAATACATTATCATTGAAAACTTCAGCAGTCTTTCGGTTGAAAACAGCCGCGGTTAACGGACAATAAACACCAAGCGCCTTTCCCATCACAATAATATCGGGGACAATGTCGCAATGCTCGATGGCAAACATCTTGCCCGTTCTGCCAAAACCGGTCATCGTTTCATCGACGATGAGAACGACGTCCCACTTGTCGCAAATCTCTCTAAGCCTGGGATAGTACTCGTCGGGAGGAGGAATGATACCGTTGGAACCGACAATCGGTTCGACAATGACGGCTGCTACTTTGTTGGAGCCGCCTTCCAGTTCGATCATGTGGTCAATGTACTCTACACATTCGACATCGCAGCCGGGATAAGTCTTGTTGAAGGGACAGCGATAACAATAGGCATCGGGCGCATGTTTGACGCCGGGCATCGTGAGCGGTTCGATAAACCAGCGTCGTGGATCACCGCTCACGGAAGCCGCCCCCGTGGTCGAACCGTGCCACGACCGGTACCGAGAGATGATCTTGTACGGATAAGGATACTGCATGTCCGGCAACAGGTTGTCGAGTCCCTTCTGAATCATTTGATGATACTTGTAGAACCTCGCTCCCTTGATGGCCGCCTCGACGGCTCCGGCGCCGCTTTGACCGAACCATACACGTTTATTGGGATCGCCGGGTGTGATCGAGGCCAACACCTTTGCCAACTGAGCCGTCGGTTGAGTGGCAAAATCGTCAGTGACGTAAACCACCTTTTCCATCTGATCCCGCATCGCCTGAAGAATCTTCGGATGCCGAAATCCCAAATTGATACATTCATGGGCGCTTCGAAGGTCGAAGATTTTCTTGCCATCCGTCGTGTAAATCCAGCAGCCATCGGTCTTCTCAACGGCAATAGGATCATAATGGCGCTGCGCCGCCCAACATTGCATCAGGTACTTGCCCTGCAAAGAACGAAAATCATCGCGTTCCACCTTCAAACGTTCTTTTGATCTTTCAGGGCCCAATATGCGTCTCCAATGAACTATACCGCCCGTGACACGTTTACTTTTTAAGGTCATTTTAGCCCAAACCGATCTGTTTGTGAATTCACGACCGAAAAATACTCGATCCTGAAGGTTCATTTAAGCCTCGGCAACGTCAAACTTGCCACAGGCGATATCTCTTGCTACAATTTCTGTGCACATTCTCGGTTGTAAATAGAATTTCGCGATGGGAGTATGAGTCATGAAGAAGATCGCAAGTATAATTGCGTTGGTTGTCGTGGCAGCTCTTTTTGTCATTATTGGCGTGGTCCGCAAAGGCAGTGGCCATGAGGAACGCCGCATCGCCGTGATTCCCAAAGGGACATCATCCGTCTTCTGGGAGTCCGTGCACGCCGGCGCGGAGGCGGCGGGCAAGGATTTGGGCTACGAAATCTCCTGGAACGGTCCCGAGCTCGAAAGCGACCGGGAACGGCAAATACAGATCGTCGAGGACTTCATCGCCTTGAAGGTCGCTGGAATCGTCCTGGCGCCTAACGGCAGCACGGCCCTCGTGCCCAAGGTGGAAGAAATGTTCGCCAGGAACATCCCTTGCGTGATTATCGACTCGGAAATCGATACGGACAAATACGTCTCGTTCGCGGCTACGAACAACTATCAAGGTGGCGTCATCGCCGCCCGGCGGATGGGAGAGATTCTCGACGGAAAAGGCAAGGTCATTGTGGTGAAATTCATGCCCGGCTCAGGCTCGACGACCAATCGCGAAAACGGCTTCATCGACACGATCCAAAAGGATTTCGGCGGCATCGAGATCGTGGATACGAAATACGGGATGGCCACGGTGGAAACGGCATTGCAGGCCGCCGAAGATCTGCTCACAAAGCACACGGAACTGGACGGCCTTTACGCGTGCAACGCCAGCACGTCCGTCGGATCCGCGCAGGCGCTGGAAAGCCAGGGCCGGGCGGGAGCGATCAAAATGGTGGGTTTCGACGCGGAAGAAACGCTCATCGACAAGCTCAAATCAGGAGTGATTGATTCGCTGGTGGTGCAAGATCCTTACAAGATGGGATACACGGGCGTCAAGACTCTGGTCGACAAGATCAACGGCAAAGAAGTCCCCAAGCTGATAGATACGGGCGTCGAGCTGGTCACGGTCAAACGCCTGACTGAACCCAAGATCAAAGCTCTACTCAATCTGCAATGATAGCGGCTGCGCCCACGCGCTGGTAGGCGAAAACGGGGCTGGAAAATCGACCCTCATGAAAATCCTGGCGGGCGTGTACCAGCCCGACAGCGGGTCCATCGAGCTGGACGGCAAGGCTCGGACGTTCTCCGGACCGGCGGAAGCCCTAGTGAGCGGGATATCGATGATCTACCAGGAACTCGATCTGGCCCAACACCTGACCGTGGCGGAGAACGTCTTTCTGGGCATGGAGCCACGGGGCCGGCTACCCTTCACGACGAGTCAAAAGACAATGATTGCACAAACGGCGGAACTGGCCCAACAGTTCAACTTCAAGATCGAACCAACGGCTATCGTGGAGGAACTCGCCACGGGCGATTGCCAGATTGTTGAGATCCTCAAAGCCCTGATGCGCCGTGCCTCGATCATTGTCATGGACGAGCCTACGTCGTCTCTGTCCGAGAGCGAGGCCGCGATGCTTTTTGCATTGGTCAAGGCGCTGCGTGACCAAGGGCTTTCCGTCATTTACATCTCCCACCGGCTGGAGGAGATCGTCGGACTGGCCGACGACGTCAGCGTCCTGCGGGACGGCCGCATGGTTCATTCCGGGCCGATGGCGGAATTGGATATTCCCAAGATCGTCCACCACATGGTGGGAAGGGAATTGACCGACTTCTTTCCCGCCCGAACGGTGAGCATAGGCGCCACCCGCGTTAAGGTTAGAGACCTTTCGTCAGAAAACGGGATTAGGGATGTTGCTTTCGACATTCGAGAAGGCGAGATTGTGGGAATGGCGGGGTTGGTCGGCGCCGGGCGGACCCAGGTTGCTCGGGCGCTTTTCGGGATCGATGCAAAGACTTCCGGCACCGTCGAGCTTGACGAACGCCGTCTGGAGATCAACTCGCCGACGGAAGCCATTGGCAACCACATAGCTTACCTGACTGAAGATCGCAAGCGCACCGGGCTGTGCCTGGAGCTTCCGTGCGGTTGGAATATCACCCTGCCGAATCTGGTCGCGATAGGCATGAAGAACGTCATCAAACCCCGTCGAGAGAACAAAATTGTGGCGGCTATTGCCGAGCGGATTTCCATCAAATGGCTGGGACCGCAAGCGCCGGTCGATTCCCTTTCCGGCGGGAATCAGCAGAAGGTCTTGATTGCCCGCTGGCTGCTGGCCGAGTCGAAATTTGTGATCTTCGACGAACCCACGCGAGGCATCGACGTCGGCGCGAAAAAGGAAGTGTACGGTCTTCTCAACGAACTGGCCGGAGAAGGAAAAGCGATATTGTTCATATCATCCGAGCTGCCGGAGCTGTTCGGCATAGCGGATCGAATCCTGGTGATGCGCCGGGGACGGCTCGTCGGCCAGGTCGATCCCAGGCGGGCAACACAGGAAGAAGTGATGCACTTGGCAGCAGTGGAGGCCACTCCATGAGCAAATTAGCGAGGCAAATGCTGCCCTTCGGCAGTTTGATATTGATCATCTGCATTCTCTCGGCCCTGAGACCCGATACGTTCCTGACCACGGACAACTTCCTGAACGTTTTGCGCCGTTCGAGCGTCAATGGGATCATCGCCATGGGAATGACGGCGGTTATTATTTCCGCGGGGATTGATCTATCCGTCGGGTCCATGATGGCTCTGAGCGGCATGGTCGGCGCTTGGGTCATGATCGTCATCGGAGGGACTAATCCCGAAGGCGCGGCCCTCGTTCTCGGCACTCTGGTCGGTATCATCACGGGATTTGTCTGCGGTCTCCTCAACGGCGTGCTCATCACCAAACTCAAACTTCCGCCGTTTATCGTCACCTTGGGCACGATGAGCTCGTTTCGCGGGATTTCCTACGTCATGAACGCCGGGAAACCTTACAACATTCCCCACTACAAGTACCTCAACGAAGGGGTCGTCCTGGGGCTGCCGATTTCCGTCCTGATTTTTGCCGCCATTTTTGTTCTTGCCGGCTTCCTGCTGAAGTATACACGCCTGGGACGCTACACGTACGCCATCGGCTCGAACCGAGAGGCGGCCTTTCACGCGGGTGTGAACGTAGACTCGTATCTGATTCGCATCTACGCGCTAACGGGCCTGGTCGTGGGCGTAGCCGCCATGATTACGACCAGCCGAGCCGTCTCTGCCCAGCCAACGGCCGGAGTCACGCTGGAGCTCGACATCATTGCCGCCGTGGTGATCGGCGGCGCAAGCCTGTCCGGCGGAAGAGGAACGATCATCGGCACGCTGATAGGCACACTGTTGATCAGTTTCTTGCGAAACGGCTGCACCTTATTGGACATCTCCACGAACGTCCAGCTCATCGTGATCGGGGCCATCATCATTGCGGCGGTCGCGGTAGACCAACTGGCGCGTTCCAAAGCAGCGGATGGAAGACGGGCCGAGTGAGTGCGCAGACTTTCGATGACCTCGCTTATACGTACCAATCGTAGTTGAGCCTCGGAGGATCGTAGACGTCGGTAAAGGGCCGGGCCAGCGCCTCGCAGAGCGACCGTAAGCGTCGCATTCGCTCGTACGCCACGGTCTTAAGAAAATGCCTTCGCGCATCTACGTCCAACGTCATCGCCTCCTTCCAGACGGCACGACCCGCCATCACACCGCTGGCTCCCGC
>JARRQQ010000451.1:0-4307 GCA_037381725.1 Sedimentisphaerales bacterium | reverse complement strand
CACCCAGGCAGAAAGAAAAATCTTATTTCTGTAAGTCCTTGCTCCCGGGTCAATTACTCCTGGACTCACTAGTCCTATAAGAAAATCTGACCAAAATTTCCCAGGAAAATGCATTTGCTTATTGACAAAGTGGGGAAAAGTGGTAGAATTCCCCAAAAGCAATTAACCAGGTGGGGCCGATGCCATGCTTTTACTAACAGGTGAGTACCAACACGTTGTCGATGGCAAAAGCAGAGTCCTCATCTCAAACAAGTTAAGGAGTCAGATCGATGCCGACGAACATGGTAGTAATTTTTATCTTGTCATGGGTGCTAACGGAATACTTTGTCTTTACCCTGAGAAATACTTTGAACGAATTGTCCTTGCCATGCCCCCCGGGGGGACCGCGCCGGACGAGGCGGTAGACTTCGAGCGAATGAGCTTCGCCCTGGCCAGCAAGGTCGAGCTGGACGCCCAGGGCAGACTTCTCTTGAACGATAAGCTACGGTCCAGAGCGGGTCTCAAGGACCAGATTACCCTTGTCGGCATTAGAGACCATATCGAGTTGTGGAACAGCGAGCAATGGGAGCAATATCTCTCAGATCACATGGCTCAGTACCAGAATCAGATGGCGAAGGCCCGGCAAGTCGTCTTGCAGGAGCAGAACGAGGGCGTATAGACTTTGCAGCGGAGACATAACGAGATGATTGAAACGCATCCGAACTATTATCGCGTCGTCGGCGAGAGCCTTAGCGGCAAGCGGCCGGTGGATGAGCAGACCTTGACCGCATTGACCGTTCTCGATGAGAGGCTGGAACGCTTGAAGGAGCTTGACAGCGTTTTTCAGTCGGTTGGCTTTTCGACCGACATCGAGAAGCTCCGAAGACACAAAAACGCCGTCACCGTCGGTTGATTCCCGAACGGCAGCATCGCTGGGCGGCAGCGCCGGATTCCGGCGTGTGCCGGGCCGCGATGCACGTGACGAATGGAATGCAGCAAACGAATCAAGGAGAAGGTTCGGCTACGGAGCATATACCGGTTCTCGCCGGGACGTTGGCCGAGCAGATCAAAATACCATCGGACGGTATAATGGTCGATGCGACCATAGGACACGGAGGTCACAGCCTTCTGCTCGGCAAAAGCTTGGGCCCCGAAGCAGTGATCGTCGGTATGGATATTGATCTGAACGCTGTCCGAAGGGCCCAGGCTCAATTGAAGAGCCTCGCCTGTAAGATTGTTCTTCTTCACGCGAATTTCTCAAAGATTCGCCCGCAGCTCAGGTCGCTGGGCATCGAAAAGGTGGATTTCATCCTTGCGGACTTGGGTCTATGTTCGGCTCAAGTCGCCGACCCGGCGTTCGGACTTAGTTTCCGGACGAATATGCCGCTCGACATGAGAATTGACAAAAGATTGAACCGTACCGCTGCCGATATAGTAAGTAAACTTGACGAAGAATCACTGGCTGACTTGATTTATAAATATGGCGAGGACAGGGCGTCGCGGCGGATTGCACGCTTTATCGTGCGGCAGCGCGAAAGCGAACCGATCACGACAACGGCTCAATTGGCCAGCATTGTCAGCCGGGCCTTGGCAAGACCCGGAAAGAGGCGAAAACCCAGGATTCATCCAGCGACTCGGACGTTTCAGGCGTTGCGAGTGGCCGTTAACAACGAATTGGGGAACCTGAAGGCGTTGCTTGACGCCGCCCCGGACCTGCTCAAGAACAATGGGAAGATAGCCGTCATCAGCTATCACAGTCTGGAAGACAGGCTGGTAAAGAACGATTTCAGGCGGAACGAGAAAGGCGGCATCTATAGAATCGTTACGAAGAAACCGATTGAGCCGAGCCGGGAGGAAATCAGTGAAAACCGGCGAGCGAGAAGCGCGAAATTGCGGATCGCACAAAAGCAGTAATCGCACGATATGTCATCGAAAGGGAAACGGAGTTTCATTATGACTTCAGACGCCAAGATTGGACTGTTGTTGGGTCTCGTCTTCATATTTGTGATTGCGTTTGTGATCAACGGCCTCCCCCGCTTTCGCAGCACCACGAACGGCAGCGAATTGACCACCAATATGGTCAGCTCGTACAATGACCCGTTAGGCATTGGAGACAAGGAGCGCGAGGTCCAAAGCCTTATCGACTGGCCCGAGCCGCAGACTCCGGAACAACCGGCCGAGCCTCAGACGGCGCAGCCCGCCTCGGAAAGAGAGGAGAACATCCGCTTCAGGATCAAGCTGCCGGAGAAGATTTCCTCGCCCCCGATTGTGGAGGCGGCGGACGAATCCACGCCGGCTGTCGCTGATGAAGTGGCGCCGGACCCCGTCAAGGTCGTCGAACAAGACCCCGTCGAGGTCGTGGCCCGGACGCCGGAGACGGTATCTCACGCCCCCGCTCCTCAGCCGGCCTCGCCACAACCGGTCGCCGAGCCGAAGATCGAAGTCAAGAAGCCAAGCCCCCGCAGGCCCGTTTCGCCCAAGGTCTACACCGTTGCCGACGGCGACAATCTGGCCAAGATCGCCAAGAAGTTCTACGGGGCCGAGGAAGGCAACAAGAGAGCGAGTATCATGCGGATATTCGAAGCCAATCGCGGCTTGCTCGCTTCGCCCGATGAAGTCGGCGCCGGGCAGCAATTGCTCATACCGCCGCCCTCCCGCGCCGAGACGCCCGGCAATGCCTCAACGAAAGCGCAGAGCAAGCCGGACGAGCGTAAGAGTGGAGGGACATTAACTGACGCATTGTTCGAGACGGTTAAGTCTGTCGGCAGGACGGTCCTTCAGCCGGACAAGCCCAAAGATGAGCCAAAGCCCCCCGCCACGCGGCAGTACGTCGTACAAGACGGGGATTATCTCTGGAAAATCGCCACCCGGGAGCTTGGTGACGGCAGTCGGTATAAAGAAATCGCAAAACTGAATACCGATATTCTGGACGACGAGACCAAGCTCCGTATCGGGACGACTTTGAAATTGCCGGCCCGGTGACGGCGTTCTGAATCTACGATTTTCGACGGGCGAAAAGCGAGCATCGCAAAGTGCAAATCGTAGGTCGAAAATCGTAAATCGAAAATCAAAATGTCTCATTTCCGTTTTGTTTTTGTCGTTCTGTGCTTCACGGCTGTGCTTATCATTGCCGTCTACGTGCGAAGCGTGAATAACCGGCTTTTCTATCAGATTTGCGTGTGCAACGCCGAAAGAGAACGGCTAAAACAAGACCTGGGCACCAAGCAGTTGCGGCTGGAAAGCCTCATCAATCCTGCTTCGCTTTCCCAACGTCTTGGTCAGGACCGACAAACGACGGACGAGGGTCGGTAGACGAAGGACAGATCGAGAATCAAGGGGGGCCGACATCGGGTATCCGGTAAAGTGAATAGCGCTCGAACCATCATTATCTGCTCGTTATTCCTGTTGGGATCATTTGTGGCCTTGTGCGGGCGGTGCTTCTATCTGCAGTATTGCAGGGGTGACTACTATCTCGACGCCTCCGTAAAACAGCAAGTTGGTTTCGCAAGCCGCCAGCCTCAGCGCGGCGCAATCCTGGATTGTCGAGGCCGGGTGCTGGCCGCAAGCAACAAGATCCAGGTCATCAAGGCCGAACCGCGAATTATAGACGACCCCAAGGAAGTCTCCAACGAGCTTGCGCCCATCGTGGATATGGGCGCGCACGAGATATGCAAGCTCATCGTGGACCGGCAGGACTCCGGCTACGTCAGGATCAAAGTCGGCGCCGATCCGTGCGAATGCGCTCTGGCCAGGAGAATCCACCGGGGAATCGGCGTCGAGTCCGACTGGCAACGGCAATACCCCACAGGCCCGCTGGTCGCCAATATCGTCGGCTTTACCGATCCTTACGGCCGAGGTCTGGAGGGCATCGAACTGAAATACAACAGTGAGCTTGCCGGCTCGCCCTCGCGGAACGTCTTCTTCGCCGACGTCCACCGCCGGCCCATACGCCCCGAGGAGCAGGACGGCGTTCTGACCAACGGCGTCGGCATCATTCTGACCATCGATGCGACCATCCAGCAGTTCGCCCGCGACGAGCTGATTAAGCGATATGAGGAATACGAGGCGGAATCGGCGGTGGCAATTGTGGCCGAACCGAAGACTGGAGCGATTCTGGCGATGGTCTCGCTACCCGACTTCGACCCGGCCAACCGGAATTGCGATCCGAACAACTTCCGCTCTCGAGCACTGACGGACTGGTACGAGCCGGGCAGTATCCTCAAGCCGTTCGCCGTCGCGATCGCGCTCGACGCTGGAGCGATTAAGACCACGGACGTCATCTTCTGCGAGAACGGCAACTATCACGGCAGGGGATTCGGACAGATCGG
>JARRQQ010000450.1:0-4322 GCA_037381725.1 Sedimentisphaerales bacterium | reverse complement strand
GTTTGACCAGGGGGTTCGTTCGATAATTTATACGCGGCGAGAAGACGTAACTCCTCATAGACCAGTGGAAGCAGTTCATCTGCAGCCCGAATATTCCCCTGTTCGATTGCGTGCAATATGCGCGTGACGTCAGCCATGCTGACACTCGACTTCAAATTTCTCAAACCTGCTTGTCGTCTTTGTACCGGTATCGCCCAGCCCAAGAAATAAGGGTTTTCCCTAATCCCCACGCTTAATTGCCTAATTCTTGAAGCATCGCGCTAGTAGATTAAGGGCCCAGCCGACCAGATCGGGCCATTTCTATGGCAAACGCGTGATTTGCCTTCCTGAGCCGCTTGGCGCCGGCTTGATAGGTCCGGTTGTGCCGGCACGCGGTCTCCACAACTGCTTTGCTCGGAACTCTTGCTTGGCAGCACGTACTGGGATCCAAGAACGATGTGGCTATACTCCGCAGAGAATTAGCCTGCTACGAAGCAGCCAAGAGACTGCTGCCCGATATCGTCAAAGGCACGACATCTCAGACCTGGAGACACTGACTCACAAACATTAGAGTCCTGGCGCAATCTGATCGACCTCTACAAAGCCTGGAACAAACCAGAAAAAGCCGACCAGTGGCGAACAAAACTGGCGCAACAGGAATTTTAGTATTTGACTTTGAGCTTTTCATAGGTGGACGTGTCAAAAAGAAGAGCTCACAACTCTTTCTAGCTGTAAGCTCTTCGACGATATTGGGCATTATTTTTTGCTTGGGATCGTGACAGACTATGGGCTGACCACTCGATTGTAGATGCGAACATCGTCGATCAGGCCGGAGAAGAAACTGCCGGGAGCGAGAGTGCTACCAGCGCCAAAATACAGGCCGCCTTCCGCACTTCCCAGGCCGGATAAGGGTGCAGCGTCCTTGGCAATCTCAACTCCGTCAACGTATAAATGCCTGTATGAGCCATCCCAGACAAAACCTACGCGGTGCCAGTTTCCGTCAGTGACACATGTTTGCGATAACAAAGGTGCGCTGTACCGGTCGGACTTAAGGTCCGTCATCAAGTTGCCTTCTGTTGAGTCGGCGCGCAAGCAACTCGCGGCATCGGCCTGCGATAAAATGGCTTGGCCTGGAGCGCATCCCGGATCACGTCTGTTTCATTTTCACGACGACGAAACAGGGTGAATCTGCCCTGTTCGAGGATCAGATTGACGCCAATCCCTTGTTGTCCCGATGCGCCAGAATCGAATTGACAAATCAGGGCTTGGCAAACGTCTTTGCGGAGCATTGCAGGCAGATCGCAACACGAGAAAATCTTAACGGCAAGCCTCTGCAAAACTACGTCCGGCTTGCCCAACACTGCAGGAACAACTGTCGCCAAATGCTTATGGCCATTGAGTCCGGTGAAATGTTGGAATAAACTGAGGTGAAACGATGGGAAAACGAACAGACAAAATCGCTGTCGGCTATCTGCGGGTATCGAGCAAGGGACAGATACGCGGGCATGGTTTTCAGAGACAGCGCGACACGATAAGGCAGTACGCCCAGAAGCACGGCTATAAGATCATCGAATGGTACAAAGAAGCCTACACGGGCACAGAGGAGGATCGGCCTGAATTCCTGCGGATGGTCGAGGAGTTGCTGAGCAACGGCTGTCGGACGATCATCATCGAGTGTATGGACCGCTTCGGTCGGCGCTCGATGGTCTCCGAGCAATTGCTGGCGCTGCTCATACGCAAGGATATTACGATGATTTCTGCTATGACCGGGCAGAACATTACAGAGGATGTACAGAACGACGATGATCCCTGGAAGAAATTCATCGTTCAGATCCAAAACAACATTGCCGAATTGGACAAGCGGCTGCTCGTCCACAAACTGCGAAAAGCCAGAGAAGCGAGAAGGGCCAAGTCAGGCCGATGCGAAGGCCGAAAGCCCTACGGCTACTATCCGGGCGAAGCTGAAATCGTCCAAAAAATCAAACAGCTTTACCGAAAGCCCAGAGGCGAAAAACGACCGGGATTTATGACGATAGCCAAAAAGCTGAACGAAGAAGGTATCCCGACACGAACAGGCGCGCCCTGGAGCGACGTCTTGGTGAAGTCCATCCTTACCCGCAAGAAATAACCTCTGCGGTACGGTTAAGAATTGGTCAGGGCGATTGCACTATGCTCTCGCCCTTTTTATTTTTTCGCAACCTCAAAGCCCTCCCATGAAGGACTTCTGAACCTTCTCATCGGCCAATAGATTCTTGCCGGTATCTCCCAGGACAATTTGGCCGGTGCTAAAGACGTACACAAAGACAATAATCATTATCAGTCAACTTGTGCCTTAGGCATCGCTATTTCCGATGTATCTGCGTTATCCGAGCGTCAAAGTTGTCACAACGAGCGTCTATAACCGTGCCTCGCGTTTCCGTGTCAGGGCCAAGAGTAAATGTGATGTTTTTATGCATGGGCGCGCCAAGCGAACCGATAAATGTATCATCAATGTATCCTTTGACTATTTCCGTCGTCGAACTGTATGCCAACTTCATTCTGTGGAAGGTTGTCCTTTCATTGCCGAGAGGATACAACCATTCGCTGAACTGGAGAGGATCCCAATTCTGAACGCGATAGCCAATGTCATATGAGTAGACAATACCAATAGTCTGCTCTTTGTTGAACGCAGGATCCCGAGAATGTGCCTGCAGATAAATTAGACGAGTACCTGAACCGTCAAACTGAGGTACTCGAAAATCGACCGAAACCTCGAAATCCCCCTCTGGGAACGAGCCCACATGAACGCCCAAGTCTGCTTCACCCCAACCCTTGTGTACAGCGGTTCCATGGAAACGAAGCTCGCCGTGGCTTTCCTTTACCCATCCGCTTTGTCCTACTTGCCACTTTGGGTGAAACACTCCATCATCGAAGTCGTCAGAGAAAATGATCTCTGTCTCGGGTAGACCGTTTGTACCAACAGGTGGCGTTCTAAAGCTCTTCGTGAGGGCCCAAGCGCTGTTGCTTTCGGAATTCATCGCCTGGACACTGAAAGAGTATTTTGAATTTGGAGCCAGCCCGTTAATAACCTGTCTGAACCATTCGCCCTTTTTCACGGATCCAGTCCAATCGGTGTATTGAAGGCTGTCTCCTTTCAATCTATATCTGAACCTATATTGACAAGGCTCTCCGCCATCATCCTCGACCATGCCCCATAACATAGCGGAAGTCGGTGTTACATTAGTCTCAGGCCGAGTTACTGCAAGTGGTGTGCTGACCTCTGGATAACAGGGGAATTCGTCAATCAGCCCTATTGAATACTCTGCGATCAACTGGGCATCTTCGTAAGTGACTTGCCCGTCACAATTAACATCAGAAGCTTCTATTTGTTCAGATGTGAATTCCACCATGCCTGCGAGATACTGTGCCACCAAGGAAGCATCATAGGACGAAATTTCTCCGTTGCCCGTCACGTCACCGAGCCCACTTTTTGCCCCACTTGGGCTACTCGATGCAGAAACAACGGCAAACAACATTGAGAAACGTGCTACGGCATTATCACCAAAGAATACCCAATCCCCTTCATCCAGGGGGCCAAAACTACCCTCCAGACCGCATACGGGATCAATGAAAGTCCCCGGGGGCCAAGGGGGCGGAGGTTGGAACCACAACTCGATGGTCTGATTGAATTGGTCAATTATGAGCATAGGACTACCTTTCGCCCCTGTCTCAGCCAAATCTGGATTGTCAAATGTGGAGCTCAGCGGCCCCGAAAAGAAAATCATATCTGACGTCGTAGGTGTTGCTGGCATGATATTCCAAGAATCCGAACAGGTTTCTCCTTCAATCCACGAGACCGCAGATGCCATTCCACTTATCGTTAGCAAGACTGCTGACACAACCATTGCCGTTCTCATTTTCTTGCTCCTTCAAAATGATCTTTTTACAGTATCTTTTCTCTTCTACAGAATCTGATCTGCTTCAATATTCTTTTTCTTTGCCCTCCGTTATGGCTAATGCGACCATGTGTTGCTGACGCGGCTGAATATATAGGCAGCACCGGCGCTGTCTGCTATATCTTCATCAAGGGGTGCCCCTGCTATGACATACCCGTCGCTGATGGAGACCCCCCGGCCGAATTGGTGATAGGAATGTCCGTCCGGGGCGATAAGCTTAGCCTCCTGCTTCCAGTTTTGACCTTCACGCCTGAATATGTAGGCCGATCCAGACTCAGGGCCGTAGTCCTCATCGATATATGCTGAGACGACGGAATACTCGTCGTCGATTGAAACCGAACATCCGAAAAGTTCATCACCAATACCATCCGAGGCTGTGAGCTTGGCCTGTTGCGTCCAATTTTCACC
>JARRQQ010000449.1:0-4344 GCA_037381725.1 Sedimentisphaerales bacterium | reverse complement strand
GTCGGCCATGCGCTGACGATTCTCCGGCCGTTCCATTCGCTCCTGAAGCTCGTCAACGTCTCGGAGCGCTTCGAGCTGCTCGTCCCGAAGCCGCTTAAGCTCCCGGTTGATTTCCTCCCTCTCTTGCTCGCTCTGTGCTTGTCGAAGGGCCGCTTCAGCTTCTTTGAGCTTCTCGCTCATCTCGTTCTGTCGCCGGGCCAGGTCGCGCAAGCGGTTTTGGACCTGAAGGTCCTCACTTTGTCTGGTCTGGTCGTTGGACTGGGCCAGCCGCTCCGTTTCGTACCGATTCTCGCGTTGTCGAAGCTCCAACTGTTGAAGCTGTCGTTCCGAGCGGGCCGAGCGGCGAGAATTGCTCGCGCTGGCACTCCGGCTTTGCACCACGTCGTGCTCGCGACCTCTCAACTTGAGCAACTCCTGGTAGGCGGCTTGCTCCGAGGCTAACGCGGGCGTCAGCTCCGTCGTCGATGACGATCCTCCCGCTTGCGTTAGATGATCCAGCGACGTCTCCATGTGCCCGGCGGCGGCTTGCAGGGCCTTGATCGCTGACGACTCCTGCGATTGGGCCAGCGTCGATTGCGCCTGCTCCAGCACGTCCGCCTGCGATTGCCTCACGACGTCGAGGTCCTCCTTCTGGTCGTCAAGGCCGCCGGACAAGTCGGCCTGGCGTTTGACATTCCACGTGGCGCTGATAATTTGCTTCTGCAATTGGGCAAGCTGACCGCCCTGCCGGTCCTGCTGCTGGCCTTGCTGGTTTTGGTTCTGGCTGCTCTGATTCTGGAAAGATTCACTCTCCTTGAATATTTCCTCGAAGGGACGCACTTCAGCGAAGTACATGTCGCTGGACGTTCTTCGGCTTTGACCGTCCGGGCCTGTATCATCAGCCCAGAAGTAGTAGGTGAGCAACTGGTCGGGCCGGGCGCCGAGGTCTTCCAGGGCCAGCAAATGTTGAAACTTCTGCTTGTCCTTCAATTCCGCCGACGGGCTGAGTGTGACGTCCGCGCTCTGCACGCCCGCAAGAGCATAGCTCAGCCCGTAGCGGGTCACGCCGTAGTCGTCCGAGACCTCAGCCTCCAGACTTAGCTCCTCCAGGGGCGAGGCAGCCACGTCGCGGTTGGGAAAGACCGGCTTGATTTCGGGCGGCAGATTCTTGTGAACGTCAATCGTGAACCGTTGGGGCATTTCGTTCTTTAGTCCCTGGGCATCGACCAGATTCAACTCATACCGACGGTTTTCCATCGCGGTGAGCGACGTCGTGTAGACGTTCGGGTGCTCGCCATCGACGGTCAGGTCCAGAGCGGGACCGCCTTTCGAGGCAAGCCGTGCGGTCGTCACGGCCTTGTTGAGAGTGAACGTCAGCGTGACCTGCGATCCTTCAACCGCACTGATCCGGCGGGTATCCTGAATGACCTTCTCGGGCAGCTTCGTGTACGTTGGGTAGACAATCTTCGCATCCGCCCTGGTCAAGACCGGAAACTCATAGACGCTGATGCTGTAGTCACGCGTGTTCCTGCCCGCGTACTCGATGCGATAGAGCAGATTGCGATTGACTTCCGGGATGATCCCACCGAACACCGGGTCCTCAAGGTTCTTGGTCAGCGTTATCTGCTGCGGCGCTTCGTCCGGCGCCTCGTACACTAATGTGGCGTCGCTCGGTACACGCCCGTCGAACCGTGCCAGGATCACCACCGGAGTACCGGCCTCCACGTTGGTATCTCCCGGCGTAACAGTGACCTGATAGCCTCTCGGGGCCAGCACACTACCACCCGTTCCGAGGAGAAACGGTCGTGGCGGCAACAGTTGCGACATCGCTCCGACGAGAAGGACCAGTGCAACGATCCACGCGATCTGGACCAGGACGAGCTGCGTTGACGAGACGCTGCGCAGCCAGTCGTATCTAACCGCGTGGCGGACGGCTTCGCCGATGACCCGCTCCTGGAGGTAGCCCAGTGGGGCGCCGGGCCGGTCCGGCTTCTGTTCTATCGCGGTCAGGAGCAGGGCTTTCAGGTCCGGGTGCTTTTGCTCGATATCCCGCGCGACGGCCTTATAGTCCAGTCGCATCTGAAGAGACTGGTATAGAATGAAAATGGTCACGAGCACCGTCGCTACGCACAGTGCCCAGTTGGCAATCGGTGATTTCCATCCCCAGAGCCAGTAAGCGCCTACGAGACCAGCCGCGATGACGATTGAAACGAACCAACAGACCGACAGCCGGAGCGCCAGATGCAGACGTCTCCGGCGATTCACCGTCGGCTGCAAACGTTTGCGAAGAGCTTGTTCGATCATGTCTTTTCCCCTTCAACCGGTGAAGGTGCGCGGGTGAGCCACCCCGCCAGCCCTATCTCGATGAGCGAGACGGCGAGCAGCGCGATGAATACCCACCGCCACACTTTCTGTTTGTATTCCAGCCCGACCAGGTCGCTGTGCTGCTTCGCCCGACCATAGCGAGGATTCGCCGACGACTCAGGCCCCGAGGCGACAAGGTTCGCGGACCGGTTGAACGAAACGCCGTACTGTTCGAGATTCTCGATTGGCATGGCGGCGATTTGCGACTCCTTCGCGGGTAGATTGACCGCAAAGAGCCGGTTCGTGTCGCGAGCTTCCAGCCCGCGATTCGAGGGCGGGACGCCCTCGACACTAAAGACGTAAAGCCCGGGCATATCCGTTTGGGTAAAGACCTTACCGTCGGCCTTGAGGCTGCTTAGCGTACCATTCGGTTTGCGTATCTGGACGGGTCCCGATGCGGATGCTACCGACTGGGGAACCGTCACGGGATCGCCGACGAGATATTGCGATTGCTGACCCACAAGAACGCCGCTGAATTCGAGAATGGAATAGAGCAGCGGGACGAACTTGGTGGAAAGCGCCAGTTGGCTGTCGGCTGGCTGCCAGCCGCTGGTCATCACGATCAGCGCGCCTTTGCCAACACTTAGCTCGAACCAAGCGGGATCATTGTCGTCGAACCGGGCCAGCACCTTGGCGTCCGG
This sequence comes from Sedimentisphaerales bacterium, assembly GCA_037381725.1. Taxonomy (GTDB): domain Bacteria; phylum Planctomycetota; class Phycisphaerae; order Sedimentisphaerales; family Anaerobacaceae; genus JAFGTG01. Next base: position 1,360 of record JARRQQ010000449.1, on the reverse strand, counting down.
CAGGTCGGCAACATTGACCCGCCGATGTTTCCAGAAGTGAATCTGGGTGAAGTCGCCGAATCGAGGCTCCGAGAACGGCGCCAGCAACGGATGCTCGAAGTCGATCTGACTGAGCATAGCGTACGTGCCATCCTCGGCTTCCTCGCACTCAAGATGGTCGATTCCCACCAGAGTCGCCACCGTCGCGTCGGCCCGCGCTGACCTCATCGCCAGAAGAACCGTTCCGCCGGATTCGAGATAGCGGCGCAGAGAAGACATATTCCTCTGATCCATCACATCTGCGACAATGACCAAATGTACCTTGGCGACATTTTCGTCGGTGAGACCGTCCGCCGAAGGGAGAGTAATTTGCGGGTTGAGCGTGTCCGTGGCTCCGAAGGCCCGCTGAACGTAGTACAGCATACCTTTGGGATCGTTCACGTCATCGCCGCCCACGTAGAAGATTTTGGCCTCTTGTCTCAGGTGAGGCGCCAGATAGAGGACATTGTCGAATGCGTCGTCGTCACCGCTTAGAACAAGCGCTCCACCGGCCGATTCGTCCTCTGGAGCCGGCACTCGTACGATGACGCTGTGTCCGGCCGGAGCGTACACCTCGGCGATTGGCCCCGATGCGGTTTTATCTGCCGCCCAGTTCAAATTGAAACGCTCCACGGTTGCATCAGGCGAATTGGTAACACGAATGCGTAGTTTCTCATCAGGGCTGGAAGCGGACGTCCCCTCGCGCCTCGCCACTTGCTGCAACGTCGCGTTCGTCTTATCCACGCCCTGGATTTGTTTGACCGTCAGTTCCATCCTTTCCGGCCATTCGTAAGCGTGCAACGCCTCAAGGGCGGCGCCTTCCTGCATATCGCTGACCAGGACGATTCGATGCGTCGCGGCGGATTGCTGTCTGTCGTTGACCTCATCATCCTGGATCGCTTCAGCCGCAGTCACCAGGGCCTGGCCTAAATCGGTTCGTGCCCAGCCCGGGGACAATTTCGATATCTGCTCGCTTGCGACCGACACACGCCGGGCCGGGTCCAAGGTCCCCCATTGCTCGAAACTAACCAGCGTTTGCGTGCTCTGATCGAAGTTCATCACGCACAAGCGGTCTGCGGGCCTCCCCTCCCTCAGCACCGACTGCGCCTGGCTGACGGCCTGGTTCCACAATCCGGGCCGCCGCATGGAGGCGCTGGTATCAATGAGGAACGCAATCCGGCTGCCGGAACCAACCGCTGCCTGCTCGACCTGCCGCGGGAAAAACGGACGCGCGAATCCAAAGGCCAGAAGGCATAAGACAAGGCACCGCAGAATCAGCAGCAGCACGTTTTCTATCCGGCTGCGATTCTTGAATCGCGGCACGGTAGTGTGCAAAAACATC
>JARRQQ010000448.1:0-4355 GCA_037381725.1 Sedimentisphaerales bacterium | reverse complement strand
CTGGAGACCGCAAAGAAATTCACGAAAGATACTTCCAAGCAGATGCTCAAGAATATTCTTGGATACCGAAGACGATTCGTCGGACTGGCCCGGCAGGCAGACGATACGAGCATGGTCCTGGTCAAGGTGAGGTAGGAGAAGTAAAGTGCCCATTTGCATTGACTATTGATTAATGAGAGAAATGTCCGTCAATCCAGGTCGCGCCAGTGCAGCAAGTAGTCAATAGTCACCTATCAGTAGTCAATCATCTCTCGCTCATTTTGCGGTCGTAGTGAGGAATTGATTCGAACATTACCTTAATTTGAGATGGCTCATCTGATTATCACAATCGATGGTCCCGCGGCCAGCGGCAAGAGTACCGCGGCCCGGCTTCTGGCCGAGCGGCTGGGCGCGAGCTTCTTGGATACCGGCGCCATGTACCGGGCGGTTACCCTGGCGGCTATGCAGACGGGCGTCGATTTGGGCGACCAACAAGAGTTGCTCGACATCCTGGAAAGACACAAGCTTCAATTCTCCGTCCAGGCCGGCCGGATGTGTGCCTGGGTCGACGACGTCGACGTCACCGACAAAATTCGCAGCCCCGAGGTAACCGCCAACGCCCGCTACGCTGCTTCGGCGCCTATGGTGAGAGAGAAGCTCGTCGAAATGCAAAGGCGGTTCGCAGCGGAGCAGGAGAAGATCGTGACCGAAGGCCGGGACCAGGGGACGGTGGCCTTCGCCGATGCGGACGTGAAGTTCTACCTGACGGCCGATCCCGCGGAACGGGCCAGAAGACGACAGGCGCAACTGAATGCCGAAGGCGGCGGCCGGAACATCGAGCAGACGCTGGAAGCCATTGAAGAACGCGACAGGAGCGACCAGACCCGGGACGTGGGACCGCTGAAGCCGGCCGAGGATGCGATTGTCGTGGATACTTCGAATATGAGCATCGACAAGGTCGTCGAAAGGCTCTCTAATCTTGTGAAAGAAACATGTTCAAAGAGAAATTGAAGGAAAAATGGTTCTGGGTGGCGCGCGGAATTTGCCAGGTGTTTTGCATTTCGTTTTTTCGCGTCCGCTCTTCCGGCAGAGATTATATCCCCAGGAAGGGGGCTTTTGTCATGATCTGCAACCATCAGAGCTACCTGGACCCCATCCTTTGCGGGGTTGCCTCCCATCGGCGCCTGGGCTATCTCGCCCGCGAGTCGCTCTTCTCCAACTGGTTCTTTGGGAGGCTGATTTCCTCCGTCGGCACGATCCCCGTCAAACTGGGTGAAGCGGACATAACCGCGATAAGGAAGGTGATCGCCAAGCTCAAGAACGGCGAGGCGATCTGCCTTTTCCCGGAAGGAACGCGCTCGATGGACGGCCGGATCGAACGGTTCAAGCCCGGCTTCGGCCTGCTGTGCCGGCGGGGCAACGCGGCCATCGTGCCCGCCATCGTGGATGGAGCTTTCGAATGCTGGCCGAGGCACAAGAAGCTCTTCTCACGCGGCCCGATTTGGGTCCGCTTCGGCAAGCCCATATCTGCTGAGCAGGCCAAGAAGATGGGCGATCAGGCGATAGCCGACGTTCTGACCGACACCCTTCGCCGGATGCAGAACCAGACCCGAATCAAGCACGGCAAAGCGCCGTACGACTACTAAGGCACGCCGACCATTCTTGACCCGAAAGAAATAGCAAGCTTCTCACCCGCAGAGGATTGTGCTCGCATGAAGACGCGAATCGTGGTATACTAACGGTGAAAGTCGAGGATAGGATGGGCTTGGATATTCCGGCGAGGCTCTCCGGGATTGTTCGGTGTTTTCGGTGAATTAGAGCCTTATTAAGGAAACGCTTGGACGATTTAGGGAGGAGCAATATGAAGACACGGCTTATTCTTCTTTCCGCCCTGGCTATCTTCATCATGGTCGTCCTGGCCGTGGTTATCGTTAGCACTGTCAACCACGCGCCGACGGCTCAGGCCAACAGCGTAACGACGAGGGAGGATACGCTGGCGACAATTGTCCTGGCGGCTGAAGATCGCAATAAAAACGAGTTGACATACAGTGTGATCGACGGGCCGTCTCACGGACGTCTGAGCGGGACACCGCCAAAGCTGATGTATCGTCCCGACGCGGATTTCGCCGGGCCGGACAGCTTCACGTTCAAGGCCAGCGACGGCAAAACCGACAGCGCCCCGGCCACCGTCTCGATCATGGTCACGCCCGTCAACGATCTGCCGACCGCCAACGCCGACAGCGCCACTGTGAGTGAAGATGCACCCATCGTTACGATCGACGTACTTGCAAACGACACCGACGTAGACGCCGACCGGCTGATCGTCGTCAACGCGACGCAGGGGAGCCACGGCTCGGTCACGATCAATAACGACGGAACCCTCACGTACGCGCCCGAAAGAGACTTCTGCGGGGCCGATACGTTCAACTACACACTCAGCGACGGCAAAGGCGGAACCGACAAGGCCGCCGTCAAGGTGACGGTCAGTCCTATCAACGATGCGCCGAAGATCACGTCGAGGCCGGACAAGACGATCCGGGTCTGGGCATCGTACACTTATGAGGTCGAGGCGAGAGACCCCGATCCGCAAGACAAGCTCGTCTATTCACTAATCGCCAAGCCGGAAGGGATGACCATCGACCCGGCTGCGGGATTGATCGAGTGGAGGCCGACCAGCGCCCAGGCGGGGACCTACGACGTGCAGATTCAGGTGGCCGACAGCAATAGTGTGCCCGCCACGGACACGCAGTCGTTCGCCCTCACGGTGACGTCTCTGAAGTCGCCTCTGACTGCGACTCTGACCGTAGCCGACTGTTTCAGCCGGCAAGGTGAAGAGAAGCTGTCTCTGAAAGACAAAATCGCCCTCGTCCAGACCAGCGACGGCAATGGGCTGGAAAGCGGCTCCCGTTCTGAGACGTGCTATGCCTTCACCGACCCCTCCATTCCAACCGGCGCCAAGATTAAGTCGGTTGTCATCTACGTCGAGCACTTTGAAGACAACGGTTTTCCGCCCGGACGCCTCGAATGGCTGGCCGGGACGGGCTTCTCGGCCGGGCGAGTCCGGAGCGAGCAAGGTAAGGCCCGCGGATCTGCCGACCCAGTGGTGTGGGCGTCGGTTGCCGCCCCGATTCGGCAAGGCCGGGCTGGCAAGTCGGTGGACACATGGGACGTGACCGGCGCCGTGGAGACGCCCGAAAAGGTAAATGCTCTCGAAGTGCAAGTCCTGAACAACGACACATCCGCGAGGAGAAAGACCTCCATAGATTCTCTCTACGCCATCGTGGAATGGTACTAAATATTGATTGACGCCGCCGGGTTGCGCTTGTACACTTGTTCCTTTTTCCAAAATGGCTGGTGTGAGGATTTGGACAGGTGGAAGAAGCAATTGCAAAAGCCGGTGCGTTGATTGAGGCGATGGCGTATATCCGTCGCTTTCGCGGGCGGATCGTAGTGGTCAAGCTCGGCGGCAGCGTCCTCGACGATAGCCCCGCGCAAAAAGCGCTGCTGACCGACATCGCCTTCATGTCCACCGTCGGGATGCGGCCGATCATCGTCCACGGCGGAGGCAAGGCCATCACCCGCGCCATGAACGAGGCGGGGCTCGAGCCTGTCTGGGTACAGGGCCGGCGGTACACCGACGAGCGCACGCTGACCCTCGCAGAGCACACGCTCGTGCACAAGGTGAACACGCCCATCTGCCAAACGCTGACCGAATTGGGATGCGAGCCGATGGGGCTTCATTCGCTGAGCAGTTGTGTGCTCTTCGCCGAGACCTTGAGACTCACGGGCGAGGACGGGCGAAAGATCGACCTCGGACTCGTCGGGCAGATTGTGAATATCAACGGGCAGTTGCTTAAGAAGCTGTGCGCCGACGGAACGATCCCCGTCATCGCATCAGTCGCGAAAGACCAAGCCGGCGGGAAACTGAACGTCAACGCCGACAGCGCCGCCGGCAAGGTCGCCGCTGAAGTCACCGCTGAGAAACTCGTCGTCGTCAGCGACACGCACGGAGTACGAACGAACGTGAAGGACCCCAACAGTTGGGTATCGAGTCTGAACGAGGCCCAGATCAAGGAGATGATCGACGCCGGCATTATCACCGACGCGATGTTCCCCAAAGTCGAGGCGTGCCTGACGGCGTTGAGCGCGCGTGTCAAGAAGGCGCACATTATCGATGGGCGGATTCCTCATTCACTATTGCTTGAAATCTACACCGACAAAGGAATCGGAACACAAATAATAAGAAGCGCGTAGGGGCAACCCCACGGGGTTGCCCAGGGCAGGCACATGGGCCTGCCCCTACTTTCAAGGAACGAATCATGACGACACAGGAGACCATCGATCTGTTCGACAAATACGTGATCGCCAACTATGGC
>JARRQQ010000447.1:0-4362 GCA_037381725.1 Sedimentisphaerales bacterium | reverse complement strand
GGCTCGGCGAAAGTATTGTCGGTATTGAAACATCTGACAATATGACTGATCCTCAGATTACAGCGAAAGTTAGACAGTACTTTCTAAATCAAAAGTAAGGTTCATAAACAGGATTGATGCAGAAACACCTGACCATGTGTTCCAGTAGGCGCGCAAACACCTCTTGCCGCTGAACGCCACATTAGGATGAATGAAGGATTTCAAATATGAGTAAGAGTGAGAAGATCAAACTAAAGGTACGGGAACTGGCCAATCGTTTGACAGGCATTCCAACCCCTATTGGGGGAATCAGTTGGAAGCCACCCGTTGTTGAACGGGACAAGGCGCGGAGACTATTGATGTATCTCGCAGGTGAGCGGGCTCTTCACTATCCATATGACAAAGAGATCGGCACCTTCGTCGCGGAGTCCATCCTTGATACACGGGAGCGACTTACCCGCGACATCGAGGATCTTTCTATGGACTCTATTCTAAGGCAAATCCTGCGAGGCATGCAGGCTGCCTGTAGTAAGTTTCTGGATGAGAATCAATCCCCAAGCGCAGGTTATGGATGGCCCTATGAGGCTCAACTCTATTGCACACTGGGCGAGTTGCGAGCCCTATTTGGAATCCACATCGCTCGGATTGCCTGCGCATACGATCTGGAGGTGGATGCGTGTTTGGGAGATATACTCCCTCCCGAACCCGAACAAGAGCCTAATAAAAGCCCTGACACGAACTCGGGAGAATAAGATTGGTCCTAATATAGCGCTGCAACGGACCGTTTGATGCTTAGCTGAGATTTGGCATTCTTCGTTTTCTAAGGGAAAGTTATGAAAGTACTTCGACATATTGGCTCGTTGCCGCTTGTTTTGACTTCACCTATTAGCATTGGATCGGTTCAAATATGGGGCATATCGGCTTCTTCTCTAACCGTGTCTGACAAATGCTGCCTCGCGTCACCGGATATCTGAGCATCACTTTCGACTAGTCTCTCGACGTGGCGAGCCATGGAAATAGAAGCTGCAATTGCTTCCTTCATCTTTTTTGCCTGATTCTCACCGGTTACCTGACCTATCACAATGTAGCTTGTGTAGATGTTGACGGCTGCCTGAAAGATTGCGGTTTCACTTGGCTGCAAATTGAAATAATTCGTTTTCGACATATTAACTCCCAGGTAAAACTAAATTGTTTTTCGTCTGCAAATTGCTAAACAAACGAAATTCATATCACGACTGACATTACCCATATCAAACGCTTGGCTACGCAAGTAAGCGTTTCAATTCCACGATATTATCAAATCTACCTCGAAGTGCAACCAATTGAAATCTTTTTTTACCAGGGATTTCCCATTTGCACTTTTTCTTGCTGTTTTGGCACACTGTCCTTAGCCACATTCTTATCTGTTCTATGCTGCTAGTGGTATCCGCCAGATTTAATAGAACATATACTAATGTCACTCGTATTGGTTTTCATGAGGAAAGCAGTGACTATTACCCTGGAAGCATCCGAGAGACTTTGTCTTGGGCGGCTCAAGCGAGGACGACGTGTTTCGGTGCGACTGGCTGAACGCGCAGCCATCGTACTGCTTGCAGCGGGCGGCCTTGAGAATCAGGAAATTGCAGCGCAGTTGGGCATTACACGGCAGAAGGCAGGACGCTGGCGTGACCGCTATGCCCAACAGGGTCTGCCTGGGATTGAAAAGGACGCGCCGCGTCCGGGTCGACATCGGCGGATAGATAACAGACAGCGTGCGGCGGTGGTTCGAAAGACACTGCGAGAAACACCTCCAGGCCAGACCCATTGGAGTCGGACAACGATGGCCGCTGCCACAGGGCTGAGTCCATCCACGATCGGACGTATTTGGCGTGAACATGGTCTTAAACCTCACTTGGTTGAGACGTTCAAGCTATCCAATGATCCAAAGTTCGTAGAGAAACTTAAGGACGTCGTGGGTCTGTATATTTCGCCCCCTGAACATGCCATCGTCCTTTCTTGTGATGAGAAGAGTCAAATTCAAGCACTGGATCGTACGCAGCGCGGGCTGCCGCTGAAGCGTGGTCGTTGCGGGACGATGACGCACGACTATAAACGTAACGGGACGACATCGTTGTTCGCCGCGATGAACGTCCTGGACGGTACAGTCCTTAGCCAGTACCACTCACGTCACCGTCATCAAGAATGGCTAAAGTTTCTAAAGATGATCAAGTCAGAAGTGCCGGTTGACACGGAGGTACATCTCATTTGCGACAACTATGGCACGCATACGCATCCGAAGGTAAAGGCTTGGCAAAAGCGTAATCCACGATTTCATTTTCACTTTACACCTACCGGTGCCTCATGGCTGAACATGGTCGAGCGATTCTTCCGTGACCTGACCACCAAGGCAATCAAGCGTGGCTCTTTCTATCATGTTGATGACCTCATTGGTGCCATCCAGGAGTACATCAACGAGCATAACAGCTACCCCAAACCGTTCATCTGGACCGCGTCAGCAAATGACATCCTCGCCAAGGTCAAGAGGGCGAGGGCAAGAATGAATAAGTTATAGACTGTTAGGCGGATACCACTAGGACATCTGGGAATACTCTCACCAATTCTCTTGAAGGCTTGATTTCCCGAAAAGGCAACCGCTATGAACTCCCCTTTGTTCTCCTCCAACTGGGTCGGAAGTATCTGATCCGCACCAAGTAGGGTTTGACCGGGAATTGCAAGAGGGAGTGCGCTGTCGCCTCTAACCGTGAATGCAATTCGTGGCTCTATCGGAGGATGATAAGTATTCAGCAAAGCTGCCTCTTGATCTCTTGGTTCGTCGGGACTTCTATCAAAAAGGACACCCGCAACCTGAAGTAGTCGCACTTCCTCAGTCGGGAGGAGTAGAGACTGTTTTCTATTCAAAGGATTAGGATCTTCGGAACCTAACGCAATGACTTGTGGATTAGATTCCGGCCCTAAGAAACGCCGTGCATAGATCTTGTCTTTGTGAAGAGCTATTACGAGACTATTGTCTTCAATCGGTTCTTGATTCAGCCTGACTATAACTCTGCAGTTTCGCGGTGCGGAAAAGCCCATGTTATCTGTGTTAATGGCATAAATGGCATACTCGCTGAGCCATTCGCACGAGAATGCATCACAACTCTCAGCTACATCTGAAATTCCACCATTCCATGTTGCTGCAGCGAGATTCTCTATGAGTGGGACATTGAATTTCAGGGTCGTTGAAGACTTTGGTATTTGCGGTTTGTTAAGCGTGGTTTCTCTGGCATCACGACGCATCCAGCGTTCGTGTTCTTCATGGGCATACTCGACTAATTTACGCACGTGACAACAATCGCCTTCCCGGTCACAAACTTCCTTATACGTAATATGCTGTTCTCCCCTGTGGTGGCTCTTGTTCATAAGTACGACAAAAGAACTATTATCTCTTAACGCGGGTTCTTCCAGAAGATTGCAGAATGCTTGACTTGTGAATGGTTCTTGGCCCGAATTTCGAAGCCTTCTTAAAGCATTTATCATATCTGAGAACATTGGCCGAACGAGTACTCCAGAGCCAATATCATCAAAAAAATAGTACAAACGGTCCTCAATGTAAATTCGCAACTCTTTGATATAGTCACGGGCGGGCTGATCCTCGTTTTCATTCTCAGGCCTCTTAAATTCCTTCCGTTTTTTGTCAACAGATTCCCAGAATTTCCCCAAAGAAATACAAGGATGGCATGTTTTACTGGGGTGAATCTCACGATGATCGAGAGCATCAGGTGCAAGTCTTTCGCGACATGATCTGGCGACTTCCCTTCCAAAGTCACCGTCGTTAGTAGTCACAATCAACCGGCCTCCATTCGTGATTATTTCGGGTATGCTGTTCGCAACCCTACGTCGATTGGGTGCATCAAAGAGTTCCTGTAGATCGTCAAGGAGTATGAGTGAAAGACCACCTCGATCCTCAATGAGATGTTTCCAAAAGGAGATCAACACAGCGAGAAGCGTAGCTCTCAGGTCAGATGCATTGCTGATATGTCGAGCAGATGCTTTCGTCCCACCAACCTCCGCTTCTACAATGAGACTCCCTTTGGGTCCAATATCAGTGCCAGCCACTTCCGGAATCCCTACACGCCCGACAGAATAGAACTTATCCTTCCAATACATGATATCATCCGATAATTTTCTCATGAGGGAAGCAACTTGTAGTTCGACAAGCTTATCGAGTCGCAACAGATCATCTATCGCATTTTGGGCCTTGTCATAAAACTTTATCCGTCTTTCTTTCCTCCTTCGATTCTTCAGCTTTTCTCGTAAAGCTTTTACCTTAAGCTGGGCTTCTCGAAGGGGTGTTGCATTCTTATCAAGCTTCTCCAAAGCGATTAAACAATGCAAGAGAGGTAT
>JARRQQ010000446.1:0-4951 GCA_037381725.1 Sedimentisphaerales bacterium | reverse complement strand
CTGAAGAATAGGTTTCCCCGTTCTGGATCGAGCCGATTGTCTCGTTGGCGACATCCCACGGATTGGGTCCACGGAAGCTGAGTGAAATACAGAAGATCGTCGGGGCGCATGAGCATGAAATCATCAAAGCGTGGGAAGAACACTTCCGTAAGCGTTGAGAACATAACGCCGTTTGGCATCTGGCTTTTTGTGAAAGGTAAGGAGTACTTTCTCAACTACAAAGATTATCCGTATTTCCAAGAGCAGATGCTTAGCGCAATACAGGATGTCCAGTTGCTTCACGGTTATCATTTGTACTGGCCACGGCTCGACGTCGGTTTGGAAATTGACAATCTCGAGAATCCGGAAAAGTACCCGCTTCGATACAAGGCAACGGCACATCAACGAACCAAGTCCAGCAAACGGGCAATTTCGGGCCGCTGAGACTCACTCCTCAATTGGGAACGTCAGCCAGAAAACGCATCCTCGGCTCGCCAAAGCTCGGCCGATAGACACCCATTGTCAACTGCCGTTTCTCCGGACTTCGATGATCTGCGCATCTTGATTTGGAGACTCGAGTTTAAGTTTAATGGCGCCGGTGGTTCTTGGAGACTCGAGTTTAAGTTTAATGGCGCCGGTGGTTCTTAGGGTGTCGGACTCAATGGTTGTTTTGTCGTCGGTCGGGAGCAGGGCGGTGAGGGCTTGGCCGGACTGGCTAACCTTCAAGATGTAACCGCCGGGGACGGGGTCGAGAGTGACTTGGCTGACGACGTTGTCACTGGCCTTGTGAGGGTGATAGAGAGTTACGAATTCCATGCGATTCTGCTTTTCCGGTGTTGTCGCCGTTAAGTGCCAGTCGCGCAGTGTGATTCTCGGGCGAGGGTTGGGGTCGTATTGATCGGTCTGTGTGAAGCTCAGGCCCGCCGGCGTTAGGAAGTCGATGTCGCAGACGACGTCGCCATTCTTGACCTGGATGCGGTGCTGATTGTCCACCTCGATCTTATTGACGGCGTGGAGCCAGTATTCGTAGACGGAAGGTTCCTTGGCCTCCAGACGGTCGTACACGATAACCAGCTCCGGCTTGACGAAGATGATGGCGCGGGTGAATCGGTCGAGCGGAGGCTCGTATGCACTTGCCGCCTCGCCCACGACGACGTCCACCGCCGGGGTGGTTTTGAAGGCGGTGATTTCGCCCCGGGCCTTGGCGGTCCGGCGGCCCTGGCCATGTCCGTTGACCGTGATATTGTTGACCGAGCGGGTGCTCCACATCCAGAGCCTGTGGTGGTCGCTGCCGTAGCTGTCCCTGTAGCCGGAGCGGATCAGCAGGCGCTGGCCGTAAGCCCACAGGAGGAAGGAGTTGTTCGCCTCGTAGCCGTGCGATTGCGTGCCGAATGGGCTGGACTTGAAGACGACCTGGACGCTCTTGTCGGCGTCGGTCAAGCTCGTATTCAGGTAGGCTTGCCCCGTGCCCCGGAACAGGCGCGAGGCCGGCAGATCATCGGGCGGCTTCGCCTCGACTTCCGGCAGCGCGCCGCGGATAAAGCCAATGTAGCCCCCGACGGCGGTAGGACCCCCAAGCTGCTCGACGTACCATTGCCAATGTCCGTTCTGTGCCTGTGCGGCTAAACCGCTAACCAGCGGCACGTTCTGCCTGGCCCGTCGCCGCGCCGTCAGGTCGCCGAAGCCTCCGCCGATCTTGCCCGGCGGCATGAGATACATCGCATAATAACCGAGCTTGGAAAAATAGGGTTTGTCGTAGGCATTGATCCCCATCGCCTCGCGCATCACGTCCGCCCACCAGGTGAACCGGCCGATATAGCTGGCCCAGTAGGACGAGCCTTCGTGCCAGCCGCCATCGTCGTCGCTCCAGACCGGGTACGTATTGAAGAACACGTTCATCGCGAACCAGACCCAGTCGTCAGCCCCATCGACCTCGCCCAGGAACGCGACGCCGATCTCGCCGAGGAAGTGCCACGCCCGGTTCGAGTGGCTCGCATACGGCCGCCACAAGTGACGCGGACACAGGTGCTGGTACATCTCGTCGCCGCGGACCTTCATCACCTTCCGGCAGAGAGTCTTCTCGTCCTCGCTGAGCAGGTCGTTCACGAACGTGTACGTGCGGGAGAAGTAGTAATTGTACGGCATGCCCGCCTCGTCGTTATAACGATAGCCCGTGCTGCCTTTGGGGTCCCACTTGGCGCACTCGAGCAGGATGCGTTTGGCTTCGAGACCGTATTTCTCCTGCCCGCCGAGCAGCCGGGTAAAGGCGAGTGTCGCGGCGCCGTTCAGCGCCCGGATGGTGTACGTCCGGTTGCCCCACCAGATGTCACGCCAGGGGTCGCTGTTGCGGATAGTGCCCTCGGGATACTTCGGCGGCTCTTCGGTCGCGGGCGGGTGGGCCAGGAGTCTCTCACATTCTTTCACGAGCGCATCATATTCTTTCTTCATCTTGCCCCGCGCCAGTTCCCGCAGCCGGCCGAGGTTCTCCGGGCGCACGAACAGGCGGGGATGGCTTTTCGGTATCCGTGCGAGCAATTCCTTGCGATCCGGCATCGGCATCGCCACCGCGTCCTCAGCAATGGTAAACGTCCGTGCCCGGCTCCAGTTCGTCGTGTTTCCTCTGCTGTCCTTGCCGCGATATCGCCACGTATAGCTGCCCGGCGCGAACGTCTTAGGCGGGCAATGCACGTTGAACTCCAGGGCCTTCACAACGTACACGATCGTCTCGAACGAGGCGTCGCGGGCGCACTCGATCTCCCACGTAAGGCCGCGTTGAGGTCGCCAGCTAAAACTCGGCGGATTAACCTGCGAAACGTCACCGTGGGCGGGGCGGTAGCCCCACTCGCCTGGCTCGGCGGGGCGTTCGTCCAGCTTCAGCGTTTGAGCCGCCTGGCCCGACATTGCGAACAGAATCGTAATTAGCGCCGCGGAAACTAGCTTCGTCGCCGTCCTTTTTATCGTCACGTTCATTCTTCCTTCTCCGAAAGCGAGCCGATAAGCTCTTTGACGTCAGATACACCGTGGGCGGCGCAATAATCCTTTATGCCTTCGATAATTTTCAGCGTACAGTCGGGTTCGATGAAGTTCGCCGTGCCGGTTGCCACCGCCGACGCCCCGGCAATGATGAACTCGATGGCATCCGAAGCCGTCCGGATTCCGCCCAGCCCGAGAATCGGTATGCCGCGTTCGCGGGCCACGTCCTTGTATACTTTGTTGACGAGATAGACTGCGATAGGCTTGATAGCTGGGCCGGATAAGCCGCCCGTTCGATTGGCCAGGATGGGCTTACGCGTCTTAATGTCGATGACCATGGCCGTGAAGGTATTGATTAAGCTCAGCGCGTCGGCCCCCGCGTCCACCGCCGCTCGGGCCATAACGCTGATGTCCGTTACAGCCGGCGCCAGCTTGACCATCAGGACCTTGTCCCCGGCGGCGGCTTTTACCGCCTTCGTGATTTCCATGACTTGAGCCGGGTCGGTTCCGAAGCTCACGCCGCCGTGCTCGACGTTCGGACAGCTAATATTCAGTTCGAAGCCCGCGATAGCATTTTCCGCTGCCAGACGCTCAACCACGGCTACGTATTCGGCAATCGTCTCGCCTGCGACGTTCACAAAGACGGCGGGAGACATCTGTCTAATGATGGGCACTTTCTCTTCGACAAATCGGTCCAGCCCGATGTTCGCCCATCCGATCGCGTTGAGCATCCCCGAATCCGTCTCGACAACCCGCGGCGACGGGTTGCCCTTTCTGGGCTTGAGCGTGATGCTCTTGGTGATAAACCCGCCGAGACTATTGACGTCCATGAAGTCACTCAGCTCATCCGCGTACCCGCACGTCCCCGAGGCCGTAAAAACCGGATTACCCAGCTTCAAACCTGCAAAATCAACCGAAATGTCCACGTTCTCATTCATATTGCACATTTTAGTACGCAATGCGGCTTTTTGCATTCCAATTCTCGATTTTCTGATCCGATTGCCAATCGTCACTCGAAGACGTACAATGGCACCGTGACGATTCGTTTACCGTGACCTACGATGCATGAGAAAGTGACGTACAAAAACATCCTGATTACAAAACCCAGCTCGCTGGGCGATATTGTCCTGGCCCTGCCGGCCCTGACGGCTTTGCGCAAGAGCTTCCCGGAGGCGAGGATCAACTGGCTCGTGCGCCCGGCGTTCGCGCCGCTGCTCGAGGGCCATCCGCATCTGAACGAGATCATCGTCTTCAATCGCAAGCTCCTCGGCAAGGCGTGGTTCCATCCGGATGCGTTCGGCGCCCTCGTCTCGCTCATCCGGCTGCTGCGCCGCCGGCAATTTGACGCCGTCTTCGATTTCCAGGGTCTTTTCCGAACGGCTTCGCTGGCATGGCTGTCCGGCGGCAAGCGACGTTTCGGCCCGGCCAACGCCAGAGAATTAGCGACCCTTTTCTACACGGACAAGGTCGCCCAGGACGCCGATTCCATCCACGTCGTCGACTTTTACCTGAAGATGGTCCGGGCCGCCGGCGCCTCCGAGCTTGGCGTGGAGTTCGTCCTACCACAGGATTCCGAGGCCGCCAATTCAGCCACAAAGCTGTTGGCCGAGCGCGGGATTGCAGATAGTAATTACGTTGTGTTCATCCCCGGCTCGGCGCAGAGGGACAAATGCTGGCCCGTCGAGCGTTTTGCGATTCTGGCGGAGAAGATCACGTCGCAATACGACTTGCCCATCGTCGCCGCGGCGGCGGCATCAGAAGCCGACATCGTCGAGAGCTTGCGAGAGAAGGCCACGGTCCCGATCGCAAGCTTGGCCGGACAGACGTCTCTCAAACAATTGGTCGAACTATTGCGGGCCGCGCGCCTGGTGGTCAGCAACGATACCGGCCCGGGCCACGTCGCTTCGGCCTTAGGCACGCCGCTGGTCATGATGTACAGTTGGTCCAACCCGGCCAGGATCGCCCCTTACGGCCGGACCGAGTGCATGGTCGCCCACGA
>JARRQQ010000445.1:0-14295 GCA_037381725.1 Sedimentisphaerales bacterium | reverse complement strand
ATAATTCGGCTTCTCGGCGGATAAAAAGTGTTATCAGCAAATTTGGATTAGGCAGATTAAGCCCGACACCGTGTAATTGACCAATGGCATGGCTTGCCTCTGATAAGACACCAACAAGATCGGCAGTCCATTCCAACCGTGGGGGTAAATCGCTCGGTACGAAGGCCATTTGCTCTCTGATCGTCGGTACCAAACGCCCAATATTATCGGAGGTTCTGCCGGATTTCTTTGTGCTCATTATACTTTCGTTTACTCACTCGAATCTTATTATACTTTTGAGCGGTAGAGTATAATAACTTAAGCAGAATGTAAAGTAAATAATATCCTAAGCATGTATATCCAATCATATCTCGTTGTATTGTAGGAAGTTATATCTTATTAAACTTTCCTTCTAATGAATCAACTGTCATTATATTTTAACCCACAAAAGTACAATAAGACTCATCAACCACTCCTCTCTTCGGCTAAGACGGCTAAGAGTTTGCTGGCGGTTTTGGGCGAGAGCTTGGGTGGCTCGGGCACCGGTGCGCTCCTTTGAGATTGCGCTGACCGGTCTGGGGACAAGTGTATGTTGATGATATCGAGACAGGCCTTGCGGGCGGTCTCGCCTGATCCGTCTTTGGCCAGCTTCAAGAGCGCTGCCGCAGCTTCGGGAGCACCGCGGGCGAGCAACAGAGCGCTTTTGCGAGAGGTGTCCGCCATCCGCTGGTTGCATCGCTCGGCAAAGGCGGGGTTGGTCAGCCACCTGTTGAAGACCTTGAAACTGACCTTGTGTTTCTTCAGCACGTCCGCCACCTCCTTCTCACCGGCGAACAAGTCCTCAATCAGGGTAAGTTGTTGTGCGCTCAAACGTTTCTTCTTGCTCATTTTGTTCCTCCTTTTCGTATGTCGTATGGGGTACGTTGCGTACCGATCGGACCGGCGGCCCGGCTGGAAGGTGCCACGAATCTCGCAACTCGACGGACGCTCCGGACGCCGGCGTCGGTAGATAGTAGAATCAGCGCGCACCAGGTTGCGGGCGGGCACTGGGGGTTATCGCCGTGAAAAGTCCTACTTGGCTTTCCTTCGGGGGCCGGCTTTGATGGTCTTGAGGTAGCTCTTGCTCTTCTTGAGCCCTAATTGGCGGGCCTTGGTCTTGATCGAGCCTTCGGACCGGTCGAACTGTTCGGCCAGGTCTTTCGTCGAGGTACGCGGAAACAGCTTCGTCAGCCGCTTCAAATCCTCGTCGCTCCAGTATTGGTAGGTATCGGTCTTCATCCCGATGTCGTAGGCCTTCTGGCGGACGGCCGTCAGCGGTCGGCACAGCTTCTCCGCGATCATCCGCGTGTTCCCGCGCGGGTACAATCTCTTAAGCAACCTGATATCGTCAGGTGTCCACGACCACGGGCCTCTAATCAGCTTCTTGTCTTCTTTCGATTCTGCCATAGGTTTTATTTTCCCTTTCCGAACTGCCCGGCATTATCGACCTTAACGGAACGCTTGTCAAGCCGTTTCGCATTTTCTTTCGGGCCGGATGGTCCGTCGGGACGCTTGTGCGTGCAGACACCGCACGGCTTTCGCTGCGCCCCCGACGATGACAAATCAGCTTCTAATTGGATATATTTAGTCCATGTTCATCCTCCTTTCCATGAATGATTGAGCCATGCAGGTCAAAGCTTGCGCTTTGACGGCGGAACGTCCTTCTGCGCGTCGCTCAGGAAGAAGACGACGGGATTGGCGAAGATGGGCCTGGTCGGCTTGCCCCGGGGAACTCGGCCCGCGTGCATGTTTGCCAACCTGCGAATCTGATTAGCCGTGTGTGGTAACAGTTTAGCCAGGTCGGAAGACGGCTTATGCTGATTCAAACGGGCCATTAGGGTCAGCTTCTTATCGAGAACGTCCGAGCCGCCAAGGCGGTTGAGCGTAGCGAGCAAAAGGTCGGCTTCGTCGTCATCGACGTCCCAAACGACAACGTCCACGGTCAGATAACCAAGCTGAGACAAAGCCTTCCAGCGGTGATAGCCATTAATAATCTGGAAGCAATCACGTTGTCCCTTTCCGCCGGCTTCTGGATTCCTGCTTTCGCAGCACCGTAAGGCGTCCTGCGGAGAATGACAATTCGCACCCGGGCAAGGTCGGACGACCAGCGGTTCGTATCGTCCCGTTCGCTCGATGTTACGAACCAGCTTCACAAAGCTCTTTTTGCTCATGCGATTCGGAGTGCCCGGATGAGGAACGAGCTTTTCGATGGCAATACTCGAGAGCTGATTGTGAGTCGTTACTTGCTGCATTCGCAAACCTCCTTTTATTTTGATGGGATTTACTCTTCTTTTTGGACAGGATTACAGGGTATTCAGGATTATTCTCATCTTGTTAATCCTGTTATTCCGTCTAAAATCTTTAATCTTGTAATCTCGTCCAAGCCTTTTCAGGATTGAACCAGATGTAATAGGTCGGGCGGGTGGTGAGACGGCTCAGGATGTAGCGCGTTCGTTCGAGGCCGGGGGACATGTCGCGACGGCGGCCGTGACTCTTGAGGAACCGTTTGATCGCCCGCTCAATGAACTCGAACTCGGCAGGCGAGAGGCGGTCGAACTTGTGCTGGACTTTCTTCGGCTCGATCAACTGCTCCGCCTCGATTCCTAAAAGGCTGAACGCCTCGATAAGCTGAACGGTACGGGCCGGCTGTCTGGACGGGTAGGCCGTCATGCCCGCTTTTTCGAGGAATGGATTGACCAGGCCCATCACGGCGACCGCCTCGATGATCGGGACATTCAGCCAGGGCATCGTCTCGCGCGAAGAAGTTCTCCGTCGCAACGTTTCGCATCTCCAGGACGGGGCTGGGCATCGAATAGACAATCACGCCGATCGCCGCTTGCGGTTTGACGTCCCGAAGTGTGCCGTCGGATTTCAGGACGAAAATGGATGCGATGGGACCCGGGCGTCCGTCCCGGTAGTGCAGGTGAGCGAGTTGCTTGTAATCGTCGAGACTGCCGGGGACAGTGTGCAGATTTTCACAGATAGAGCAATTTCGCATCTTTACCTCCGTCTCTTTTTGTAGACCACTCGGGGACGGCTCGTGAAGTCCCTCGTGACCAGAACGTCCGGGGCCAGATCGAGCACGACGTCCTGATGACTTGACGCCAGGATGAAGGTGGTGCCGGTTCGCTTGGCAAACTCGCGGATGCGCTGGGAAATGACCAGCGCGGTGACCCGGTCCAGCCCGGAGCAAAACTCGTCGGCGAAAACGAATTTCTTGTGCGCCGCTAAGGCCATCGCCAAACGAAAGCGAAATTGCTGGCCTTCGCTGAGTCGGCTCGGCTGATTGAGAATACAGAAACAATCGTTTAGCCCGGCGATGCTGAGAAAGCGAAGGCTCGTCAGAAGATCGCCTTGGACACAGTCGATGAGCGTCTTGTCGGACGGCAGGTCGATCTGAGCTAAGTTGATCCTGTCCGAAGCGCGAATGCACTTTTGAAACTCGTTTAATAAAATGCTCTTGCCCGTGCCGGAGGCGCCGGTGATGTACACGACGTCGCCGGCGTTGACTTCAAGCCGGCAACTATGGTCGCACCGTCTGCCGGTCAGCCTGTCGGCGGTCAGGCCGAACATCCGGCATACATCAACAACGCGGTCCGTCATCGTGCCCTGCCACTTGATACATCTTGAAATGCTGAATGTGGTCATTACTTGCTCCTCGCATGTCGCGTATGAGAGTTCAACGTAGACTCAACGCGGGTCTCGTTTCCCTTATGCGTTTGCGGATGTCGGCCAGTTCCTTGCGAACGGCATAAACGCTCATGCGTCTTTTCACCGCGATCTGCCTTAACGACAGCCCCGTCAGAAAGGCATCGCGCGCGAGGGCCATCTGCCGCCCGCTCAGTCTGTCCCGGTTCCTCACACACATCAGGAATTTGCCGTGGATGAGCCGTTCAGTGAGCTGGTGTACTCTGCGGGCCACGCTCGCCTCACTGACGCCGCGAAGGCGGGCGATCTGCCGAAAACTGCCGCCCTTCTCAACGTACATGGTCATCAGCACCTTGTCCCGCCCGCTGAGCAATTCCAGGCGTCTGCGAAGAACCTCCATCCGGTCTCGCCGCAGATCTTTCGCCTCCAGCGCCTGTTCCGAAATATTCACATTGACTTGCTCCATCAGTTCCCGCTCCCACGTCAAACGCAGACCGCGAGGCGCCCTTCAAAACCCCCATGCACCGACGCCCCAAAATCCGATTCACCATGATATATTCGATTTCCACTTAACACAGCCGGTATTTTACCATATTATGAAATAAAGTCAAGTGTTTTGTTAGAAAACTACAAAAATATTTGAAATTTTCCAGATGTGTGCTTTTTCC
This sequence comes from Sedimentisphaerales bacterium, assembly GCA_037381725.1. Classification (GTDB taxonomy): domain Bacteria; phylum Planctomycetota; class Phycisphaerae; order Sedimentisphaerales; family Anaerobacaceae; genus JAFGTG01. The sequence continues at coordinate 9,961 of JARRQQ010000445.1, read as the reverse complement.
CGGAAAAACTGCCCCTCCAGAGCTTGGAGGGGAATATTCTTCACATCGAGGTGGATAGATTGTTCACGATGATTGAAAAGAGTCAGTATTTCGGCTGGGACACGGCGCCAAAAGACCCTATGCTCAAATCCGGTTCAGGTGAGGTTAAACCACCGACACAGCCGGCGTTTGGCCCCTTCCAGCTTGGCTTCTCTTTCTTGCCGATTCAGACGTGGGTAAAACCCGGATGACTCAAGAACCCGTCGCCATCCAGCGCGCTCCACGGCATAAAACTTGTTGGCGACGATTGATCTCGCTTTCTGTATTATGTCTGAATTCGCGTGCCGGGATAGAAACTGCTGCCCCTCCAGGTAGTCATCTCTGCTGCTGAGCATGACTGTCACATAGACGTCCATTGCATGGGCCTGAGCTCGCTCCGAGTTTTGTCTCTGGCCGTCGTCGCGGTCATCAAAAGCAAAGAGTTTCAAAAGCAACAGATTCATCGGCGACGGTATCTGGACTTCAAGACCGCGCCTCCGCCTATCGTTCGGCAGGAATTCTCCCAAGCAGACCGTCCTGAGGCTTTCTTCCACAAAACGCGCTTCGGGCGTAATATGACCGTGCAGTCGTGACTTTACTATCTTGACTCTGAAATTATCAATCTCAAGCCCCTCAACGGGCGGCGAAAGGATGTCCAGGTCCTGAGCAGGTTCTTTCGTGAATTGATAGTATTCGCGACCCTCGCGCACTACATACCCCAAGCCCTCAGTTATTGTCTCAGCAATGGCCCGGCGTCGGGCTTGTTCGAGGACTTGACTCTCTGTCAGCATCAGATCGATATCAGTTGTGGCTCGAATCAGATGCTGGTCCCCACCCGGCCTCTTCTGAAAGCACAGATAGATGCCTAAGCCGCCGCAGATAACGGGTTTAAGCCCTATTCTGTTGAATGCCTCGGCTAAGTCGGCCAATTGCTCAATCATTCTTTCGTCCATCAGCATCCGCCTTCCACAAAATACGCCGCTTCAACTGTTCGGCAATCTTCGGCCCTCTCGGCGTATCAACCATCATCTCAAGATAAAGCTCAATATCATCAACAACCGAATCTTCTGCTTGGTAAGCAGCGTTAAACCAAACACCGGGGTCATTGGTCTCCGTGATGATGGTATTTCCAAACTCCGAGTCGGGAACGATTGACACGTATTTTATTTCCGCCTTCCTTCTGAACAGTTCTATGTCCTTGACGAATATCATTTTCGTGTCTGTCGCAGCTAATCCCTTGAGCTGGGCCGCGTAAAACCCATAGGCTACATAGTCCTTAACCGGGGAGCATATTCCTTCAGACAGTTGGCCGAGACCTTCAACCACGAACCGATATGAGTTTCGTTTCTTCCGTCCCGTCGAATTCCTGTAACCTTCTGCGAGTCTCTCTAAGAGCTTTTCCGGATTGTCGACGGAAATGAGAGAATCGTTTTTCTTTGCCAAAAACTCATCGTTGAGCTGTCTGACGACCTTCGAAACGGTCGATATTGTTATGTTGGCATTTCGCTGATTGATGAAGTCGACAATTTTTTCTAAAGACGTAAAACCTTCCGGCTGCAAGAGTAGTGCTCTGCCGACAAGACCCGAGGTTCCCTGGAAGATCTTCTTGATCGGCGCAGTGTCAGGGAAGCGATTCGGCTTTCCGGTTCGCTCGATGTACACCTGGTTCGGCACCCTGATCGACATATTGCCGGACAGATCGATCCATGAGATCCCCCTCTCAGTTAGAGTCTTCGCTTGTTTCGCCCCTATGTAGGGAGCCACAATCATGGGTATCCTGTTCGAATTACCGGTCTCGCGGACGTACTCGGCCAGCAACCGACATTTCTCTGAAACGTTCTTCGGAGTAGCCACAGGCACAACTTCCACCAGGGCCTCAAACGCAGGTCCGTCCTGGATGGAAAACTCAATAATGGCGTCAGCTTTGTACTTTTCGGATAGGCGGACCTGTGCTTCAAGTCTGCCAATCGCCAGCGGCGCATATTGGTCGACCGTGCCCCGAAAACGTTGAACGATCTGTCTTTCGGTCATTCTCACCGGTATTTTCCTGAAATAGCTTACTTTCCTATATAGGATATATCGACATTTTGAGAAAATGTTGTCACAAATTTTCCCATTTAGGCATAATTTCCTAAACAGGAAAATGGCCTAAATCAGGAAAACAGCTTTTATGGTTGAAAAAGGCTAACTTGAGACTATCATTTCAGACGTGATTCTGCAAATGGAGATGCGCGAATGAGCGGTATTGGGGACCGGTTTCAATACGAAACGAGGTATGAGCCGGGCAAGATGCCGGGGCATCGGCTCGCCTGGGAAGCAAAGCCCGATTTGTATAAGGAGTATCCGGAAGCGGCGAAGGTCGCGCTTCCGCCGTTTGAGTTGCCCCGCTTTCCTATCTGCTTTGGGCGTCCACGGGCCTGCAGCGGGTCGAGGACGGCTACGAATTCCGCACCGCGCCGTCGGCCGGAGCGCTCTACCCGATAGAAACCTACGTAATCGTCAACAACGTCAAGGCCCTCGAGGCCGGGCTGTACCACTATTCGATCCGAAAGCATCAGCTCGAACACCTCAAGAGCGGCGATCTGGCGCGCGAGATCACAATGACCGCTCTGGGCCAGGAAATGTGCATGAGTGCCGCGGTCGTGTTTATGTGGTCCGCGATATTCGAGCGTTGCAAGTGGAAGTATGGCCAGCGGGCGTACAGATACATCTATCTCGATGCCGGGCACATTGCCGAGAACCTGGCCCTCGCAGCGGTCAGTCTGGGCCTCGCAAGCTGCGAGGTCGGGGCCTTCTTTGACAGTCGGGCCAACGCCATCATCGGCATTGACGGCGTTGAAGAAAGCGTGATCTGCATGGCCGTCGTGGGCGCGCCAGTGTGAAATGAAAGCGATGAATCATTCGTCGGGGAGCCTGATGCGTGATTTGGACGAACTTTTCGAGGCACTGGGGCGGTCGGAGTTTCGCAGCCGGTTCCGGCTTTCCGGCAAAGAAGCTGCCTATCTGCAGCAAAAAGGCACCGAGACAGTCCTGGAGCACGCGCGGGCTCTCATCTCGAAGCGCCTGGCGCCAGCCAATCCCCACAATGACGGGCGACAAACGCCCATGCGAAACCACCCGGCCTTTATCGCCCAGCACGCGACCGGTACGTGTTGCCGAGGCTGCCTCGAAAAATGGCATCATATCCCGAAAGGCCGGCCGCTCAGCGAAGAGCAAATCGAGTACATCCTTCGCGTCCTCAGGCGATGGCTCACCGCCCAGAACGCGGACTAACCCGCCACGCGCCTGCCCCGTCTCAATATTGTCCGAAAAAACTCTTGCATTCAGGCATGGAACGGCTATATTGCCCTCTTGATCGGATATAGGACGCAGCCCACAGAACACTTTTAGCAAGAGGCTACGAATATGATGACGGGACGGAGTCCGAAAGTTGTTGTGATTGGCGGCACGTACGTGGACATGGCGGTGCGTTGCAGCCAAATCCCCTCTCCCGGCCAGAGCTTCGCCGGCTCAGCCCTGTCGTACACAACCACCGGCCCGGGGCCGAACCAGGCCGTGGAAGCCGCGCTGTGCGGGTGCGAGGTCCATCTGATCAGCAAAGTCGGCGGCGATCCGTTCGCTGAGATGGCCCGCGCCAGCCTGGCGGAATTCAAGGTCAATACGGAATTTGTCTACACGGCCGAGGCCATGAACACGGGCGTTGTCGTCACGCTCGTCAACGGCACCGGCGAGAACGCCACGTGTCACTACCCCGGAGCTAACTGCGCGCTGCATCCAAAGGACATCGCGGATGCCGAGGAGGTCATCGCCGAGGCCAACGTGTGTTTGATTCACGGACAGTTGCCGCAGGAGGCAATTGTCGGCGCCCTTCGCGCTGCGGAACTGCACGGCGTCAAGGTCATTCTCAATCCTTCGGCTGCATGGTCGTCGATCGAAACAGCGCCGACCAGATCCCGTCTTTCGAGGTCGATTTAGTGGACCACGCCGGCAGTGGGGATGCGTTTGCGGGGGCGTTGGCCGCCTACTGCGCCGTCGAAGATGACGTGAGGGCCGCGGTCAAGTTCGCGTCAGCCGCCGGGGCGTTGGCCTGCACCAAGTTTGGCACCATTGAAGCTCTGCCCACCAAGGCCGAGATCATCGAACTACTCCAAGTAGAAGACACGGAGTAGCCACGAACCGGTTCCACCCGATTGCCGGACGCGCGACATTTCAATCTCACGGGTTGATAAGCAAATATTGGGGGCATTGTTTGGCGCAAAGTCTGAGATTGCCGGTCTTGAAATTGATGGCGACCTTGCTCCCGTGGGCGGCTACGAGCGTCACTTCCCCCGGCTCGACCGGAAGCGTCACTTCATGCCGGTCACCTAAGGTCCAGAAAGCAATCGCCTCGCGCTGATCCTTCATCAGTCTGAAAGCGAAATCATCCTGGCTGCCAAGATCGAGCCTCTCGGCGATGGAATACCCCGCGAGTGTGGACGACAAGACCTGGGCGGCTTGATACGCCGCCTTGAGACTCAAGTCACGATCGACCGTTCCGAATTGATGCTCCCGCTCGTTGGGATCCGCACCGTCGTTCTTCCAGTCATACCAGATGCTCACGGGGATGCCCTGGTAGAGGTTCACCAAAAACATCCGGACCAGATAGTTGGCCTGCTCTTGCTCCGAGAGGCGCGACTTGTCCCAGTTGAGATTCGAGTATCCCCATTCACCGGATATGATCGGCACGTTTGTACCGGGAGGGGCGTAACGCGCAACAAGGTTGCGGAGCCGGGCGTAATCTCCGATGACGGTTTCCGGCGCTTTCGAGCGGTACGGGTGGACGCTCAGGATGTCAATCCACTTAAGCAGCCCATTCTTAAAACACTCTTCAAGCCACTCGAGGGGTATCCCCGACGTGGCGCCGGCCACGACCTGGCCCGTGGGGTCGGCCTGTTTGATGCGACCGGCGACGGCCTCGACCAGCTTGCAATAGTCCTCGGCGCTGGGTTGCGGTTTCCAGAATTGCTTGAGGTTCGGCTCATTCCATATCTCCCAGAGGATGCCTTTGCCGGCATAGTGCTTCGCGGCCGCTTCGGCGAAGGCCGCAAACGCCTCCCGCCCGGCTTCCGTGCGCACCGACCGGTCCGCTTCGTACAGCTTATTGCTGTAGTCAAGTATATATAGAATGTTGATACCGCGATCGGTGCATCCCTCCGTCAGCGCGTCGTAGCCGGGCCTGTCGAAATCGTAAACGCCTTTGGCCCGCTCGACGCTCGACCAGCCCAGGTCCATTCGGATGAACTTGAATCCCCCCGCCGCGATCATATTCAGGTCGCGAGGCTCCCCCGTGAAGTGGATATTGACGCCAAACCCATCCGGAATAACCGGATGCGGCAACGCCTTAGTCCCCGCCCAGACGGACGCGGCCGTGAACAATAGAGAGACAAGAGTAGCAAGAATACAAAGGATGATAGATGGATGCCGGTCTTTCATCTTCCATTTCCTGTGTCCTGTCTTCTGTATTCTGTATCCTGTTTTCCGTTTCATCTTCGATCTTCCTTTTTCGCCTTAGCCCAACGTCTACTTTGGAGAGAAGCGACAGAACCCTGTCGCGAACCCAGTCCCCACAGAACATTGAACACAAAGGATGCGCATCATGCACGCTTTTGTCAAGCCCGAACGTGACCGTACTTTTACGGATCATCTTCCGCCCTCGGTGAGAGATAGACAAACTTGAGGTCTTGCTGCGGGTTTAACTGCTTGGCGCGCACAAATGCGCTTGTAGTCAGAAACAAAAATCGCATTTTCGAAAAATTCTTTTACTCTAATCAAAACAATCAGTTACATCCGAAACCCCGCCTACATTTTTGTAGATTTTCGCATCATTCGCGCAGGTTCGTCCAATTGTGGGAGGGTTAGTTATATGGATAACTTTATCGAACGGTTAAAAGAGTGGAGAGCAACGCATGGGATTCGAGCTTGATATCTTTCAAGACGACACGCTTGGCGCCGACTACGTCGAGTGGCTCGCGAATACGCAGTCGGTCGATATTCAAACGCATTTCGGACGCCTGTGGGACTACTACGCCAACCCGCGGATCGAGACGAGCGGGACCCGTGCGTCCGACCGGAAGGTGAACGAATCCGGCCGGTGCTACGTTCAGGCCCAGGAATACGGCCTGCCCGCAAGAATCACCGGGCTCGTGCACTCGGCGCACGCGGGCGTCTTCGGCGCCCGAAAGGTCGGCCAGGTGCAGCGCAAGGAGGTCGTCATCGAGAACGATATTGCGTGGCGAGTGAACGCCGCGGTGGACTTTCTGTTCGGCAAACCTATCACCTTCGTGTCCAAATCACCGGACGGCCGCAAAGCTGAAGAAATTGAGGCGATATTAAAAGCAGTGTTTGCATCCAACGGTGAGATCGGATTTCTCCAGGATATGGCAGTGCTCGGCAGCGTTTACGGCTTCGTCGATTGTTTCGTCAGGCCTGGCGATGAAATCATCGAACGCGCCACTTCACCCTCCTCACACCCCCCTTCATTGGATTTGCGCTTCGGCCGATCCCTCGATGACGTGCTCACACTGGCACGGACAATCGACCTCGAATTGATTGAAGCCCCCAGAGCGCTGCCGGTCCTGGATGAAAATGACTACAGGAAGATCTGCTATTACGTGCAACACTTCCAGCAAAAGAAGAACGCGCTGAACCGAAAGAGTTCGTTTCTGGCAAGGCTGCTCAACGGCGGCAGGCGGGGCGGCGATAACCGGCAAGTCGTCGCGGTCACGGAAATTACCTCGCCGAACGCCTGGCAACGATACGAGGACAAGGAGCTCGTGGCCGAGGGTGAGATGCCGTGGGGCTTTCTTCCGGTCGTGCACATTCAGAACGTCGCCCAGCCGTACTACTACGAGGGACTCAGTGACGTCGAACCACTGATCCCGCTTCAGGACGAGCTGAATACGAGATTGTCGGACAGGGCCAGCCGGATTACGTTTCAGTCGTTCAAGATGTATCTGGGCAAAGGAATCGAGGGCTTCGAGGACAAGCCCATCGCGCCGGGCCGAATGTGGCATACGGACAATCCGGAGGCGTCCATCGAGGAGTTCGGCGGAGACAGCGCCACGCCCAGTGAAGCGCTGCACATCGCCGAGATCAGAGAGGCACTGGACAAAGTCAGCGCGGTCACGCCAATCGTGGCCGGGCTTCTGAAGGACAAGGTAGGCAACCTCACCAGTGCCGTGGCGATTCGACTGACGCTTATGGGAATGCTCGCAAAGACCGAACGAAAGCGGTTCACCTACAGCGAGGGACTCCGGCGCATCTGCCGAATGGTCCTGGAGATACTCGACAGGGCCGACGTCTACAAAACCCGCGAGGCGGACCGCCAGGCCGACGTTCTCTTTCCCAGTCCGCTGCCGGAGAACATGACGGAAAAGCTCAACGAGGCCCGAATGAAGCAAGAATTAGGCGTTCCAACTGAGCAGGTGCTCAGAGAATTAGGGTACGGGAATTGAGAGTTCTCACTTCTTCATTCTCAATTCTAAATTCAAAAGGGAGGTTTTATGAGTCCGATTGAGACACAGGATATTTTGTCAGAAGACATCGAAGGGGCAAGTGATCACGACGGGTCCAAGCTTGTCCCGGTAACCGAATCCATCCGCTATCGCAAGAGGGCACAGAGTGCCGAGAAGAAGCTCGAGGTATTGACCGAGCAACTGGCCCAAGCCAAGGCGCAAACCGAGAAGATGTCGGAGCAATTAGGCGCGCTTCAGACCGAACAGAAACTAACGCACAAATTGGCTGCCGCCGGGGCCGTCGATCTGGAAACGGCGACACTCATCGCCAAAGCCAGGATGCAAAATCAAGACGATGCGGACGTGGAGGACATGGTCGAGCAGTTAAAGAAAGAAAAGCACTATCTGTTCGGCGGCTCGGGCGGCCGGGTGACACCCGGAAAAACCGCCGGCGCCAGAGACCGCGCAGCGAGCAATCAAACCGTTCTCGAACGAGCGGCCAAGAAAGCGGCCACCACCGGGAATCGAACAGATTTGCACGAGTATCTGAGACTGCGAAGAAACTTCTTCTAGCCCACTCTAACAAGCAAAGAAATGGATTCCTGTTTTCGCAGGAAGCGGGAACGGCGTTGCCGGAATTAGCGGAAGACGTATCGGATGTGATCGGGATCGTCTCGCCTTACGAGACGCCACTGTTGGATGCCCTCGGTAACTCTTTAAGAGAGGCGACCAGTACACATCACGAATGGCTCGAGGATGAGCTTCTGCCCAACAAAGACGCGATCAATGATAGTACCTATACCGACCCGAGTGCCGACACCGATTTCGTGGTCGACCACGGCAGCCGGTTTCGGATCGGCGATCAGATTCAGGTCGAAGGCAGTGAGGAGCTAATGCTCGTTACCGGCATTTCCACGAACACGCTGACGGTCGTTCGCGGGTACGCGGGCACCACGGCCGAGGACTTGGCGGACAATCAGGTCATCAACATTCTCGGTAACGCCGCCCTTGAAGGTGCGGACAAGCCCGGTGCCAGATTCACCAATCGCACTCGGTGTGGCAATTACACCCAAATCTTCACCGCCACGGTGGAAGTGAGCGGCACGGATATGGCCGCGAGCCAGTTGGGTCTGGCGGACGAGATGGATTACCAGAAACAGGAGCGGCTACGGGAACTGATTCGCGATCTGGAGAACACGGTTATTAACGGTGGCCAGCCGGCGAGCAACCCTGAAGGCAGCGGTTCGGTCAGGCGGTCGATGAAAGGCATCGTCCAGCATCTGGCAACGAATATCTTCACCACGGGCGACAGCAGCTTTCCAACGGGTACCGATCTCGATGAGGCGAAGATCAACTACGTGCTTCGCCAAATCTGGGAGAACAGCAGCGGCAACGTGGACCTGATCGTGGTCGGCGGCTTCCAGAAACGAAAGATCAACGCCTTCTGCGGCGACAGCCGGGCCTACGGAGCGAACGACACCACCTTCACCGATATGGTGAGCATCTACGAGAGCGACTTCGGCGTCTGTCGAATTGTCACGACGCGATGGATGCCGCAGGACGCGGCGCTGCTGGTGGATTCGTCTCGTATCAACGTGCTGCCGCTAGCCGGGCGGAGCTTTCATTTCAAGCCCCTCGCAAGTGGCGGCGACTATGAGTGCGGGGAACTAATCGGCGAGTACACCGTGGAACTCAAGAACGAAGCGGCCCACGGCCTGATCCGCGGTCTCAGCACCAGCTAAGCAACGAGTTTCAAGGTCACGCCCGGATGGAGTCCCGCCCTACATGCGGGATTCCATCTCTTCTCCGCCCACGGCGGATAAAAAGGAGACGAACGAAATGGTCAGTTTCTCAAACGATGCCGACATTTTGAAATACGAGCCGGTCCTCTTCGGCGACCTGCATCTGCCCTGGCAGGTGCTCTGGGCAGGGACCGGAGGGACATTGAGCGGTACCACGTTCACAGCCGAACACGCCGATTTCTTCGGTGCCCGCGTGGCGGCCGGCGGCGTGATCTATCTGCGCTCGGCGGACGGCTCGTTGGACGGCGCCTACGAGATTGTCACGGTGGATTCGGCGACGCAGCTTAGCTTGTCGGTCATCCGAGCCGATGCCGCCGATGCCGCCGCCGCACCGCCGCCGGCTACCGACATATCGTACCGCATCAGCACGTTCGGACCGCAGGCGAACGAAGTTGGTTTTCAGCTAACCGAGTACTTTGGGATTCAGCCGGGCAATCCCACCTCTGACGTCAACGTCGGGGACGTGCTGGATACGAGTGTACTTAGGCTGGCCTCTGTCTTTGCCGTGATCTCAATTGTGTATGCCATGTTGGCCGGCAAAGCCAAAGATGAGAATTATTGGCGCAAGAGCCTTTACTACCAAAAGCTCTTTGCCAAAGCAAGAGAGCGATGCCGGCTCAGTATTGACGCAGGCGACGACGGCGTGGT
>JARRQQ010000444.1:0-4392 GCA_037381725.1 Sedimentisphaerales bacterium | reverse complement strand
TTCGTCAAGAGACGATACTCCATCTTAAAAGCATCTCTTTTTCCTTGGAGATGCTCATCCAAAGCCTTGAAGACGATCGGTTTGTCGTCGGGGTGAATACGCTTCTCCCATTCCTCTTGGGAGGCCTTCATCTCCTGTGGTTCATACCCCAACATGGCAGCGTGACGTGGATTTCGATAGACCTCGTTTGTCACCATATTCCAGTCCCAAAGAGCATCGTTGGTCGCTTCCATGGCCAGCCGGAATTTCTCTTCACTCGATCTCAGCCGTTCTTCGGCATTTCTGCGCCGCGTGACGTCCCTGAGGATCCCCATGAGATACGTCTTACCGCCGAAAGGTAATGGGAATGCGTTGATATCGGCGTAAAAGACACTGCCGTCTTTTCTTCTGACGGGCACGTCGCTGGCGAGCGTTAGCTCTTCGCGCACTTGCTTCTCGAACTGCTCCGTGACATAGGGCAGGTCTTGCTCTGGATGAATATCCGCCACACCGAGGGTTTTGAGCTCGTATTGGCCGTAACCCAGCATCTGGCAGACCACGCGGTTGCCCATACAGAACTTCCTGTTCTCCACGTCGACCAGAAGGATCCCGTCGGCGGCATTCTCGAAAATGGCCCGAAAGATCTCATCCCGCGCGTGCTCCACATCGTCGGCACCCGTGGCCCGGGTCTGCCCGGCTTGTCCCACACAACCGCGCAATGCGTTCACATACCGCAGCAGTTCCGCCTCGTTCGCTCTGTCGTCTGGCGCCATGTGTTCTCCAGGCCACTAACAAATCTAGGTTGTTCGTCACTGGTTCGAGATGGTAAGAGCAATGCTACAAACGTACAGGTCCGGTTCGATCACCATCGACATTAGACTTCGCGTTGCCCGTGGATAACATAACTGACCGACCAAGTCAAGATAGGCGGCGGGATCGTCGGCGCCGCCAATAACAACGGGGCCCGTAGCGAGCACATCGCCACAGGCCCCGCCGTAATACGCATGAGCTGTTTTCACGTAAGCAGGCACAAGACCCGCCCACGTCGCCTCTCTCGGGCTGCGCTGTCAGTACAGCGCAACATCATCAAAATACATCGTCCCGGTGCCGCCCGGCGTAGTCATGGCTCCGCCTCTGGTGCCCAGGCCGATCGAAATTGAATTCACGTTCGTCAGATCGATCCCGTTGTCGACGAAGGTCTGCAACGGAACCACCCATTTGGTCCAGGGACCGGTCTGTGCGACGTTCGCGTTATCGTGAACTACCACCGCCGGCGCGCCACTGCTATTGGCAACAGACACATACAACGGCTCGGCGGCGTTGTCCAGCCTGCCCCGGAACCAGATCACCAGCGCGCCAACGCTGTTCTCGGTCCAGTCGCGCGGATAACTCAACGTCAGCGTGGCCTCGGAATATGTCGCGGCGCCCGGTGCGTTATCGTACAGAATCGGCAGTGACTGAAGGCCGCCGTGAACGATTGTCTGCTCGGCATACGGAGGAAGGAGGTAGCCCGCCTGCGCGCCATTTTCGGCGACACCGAAGCCGTCGATCCAGCTTTGCCAAATGGCCTGGCCCGCCGCGTCGTCGTCGGTATAGCTCTCGAAGTCATCCACGGACAGGAAGTCGGCGGTCGTAAAGCCCCAGAGCGGGCCTTTCAGCGTGTTGCCTTGGCCATCGACCTCATCGACGCGCCAGTAGTATGACGTATACCAGGCCAGCTTGCCCGGATCGTAGCTCTCGGCACCCAGAGCTTTGCTGCCCTTGTATTCCGGCGAGCCCGTATCCGCGGCGCGAACGGCGTCTTTGTCCACGCCGAAGTATACCTCGTGCGAGGCGGCGCTATCACTTGCCGTCCAGCTCAGTGTCGCGATCATCTTGACGTCCACGGCGCCATTGGCGGGACTGGGATTACCGACCGCGCCGGGCGTCGTAAAGCTCCAGACATCACCTTTGTACGTGGCGGCGCCGTCAAACTCGTCGACCCGCCAATAGTAAACCTTCTCCGACTCAAGCGGGCCGGGGCTGTAGCTCGGAGAGCCTTGCATGACGCCTCCCGTGGTCGCGTTGTTGACCTCGTCGAAATCATCGCCGAAATATACCGTGTGCAGTTTGGCTTTGAAGCCGCCTGTCCACGTCAGTGTTACGCCCGGGTCCACGAATCCGGCACCGTCGGTGGGGTTGGGATCGTACGCTTCCTGCGACGGGATCGAGAAGCTCCAGATGTCACCTCTCCAGGGGCTGTTCGGATCGGCTTCGTTAACCTCATCGATGCGCCAATAGTAGGTCGTGCCGGGCACGAGACCGTCCGGATAAGCATACCCTGGGAATCCGGCCACGTAGTACGTCGGAGTCTGGTTGCCCCGGAATGCATCGGCCGCCCCGTCGTTCACGTCGTCGAAGTTGTCACTCAGGTACACGTCGTGCGAAACCGCAAATGCTCCCGGCCGCCAGTTCAAAGTGATCCACGTGTCCTCATGGACGCCGTGGTCACGCGGGTCCGGGCCTGAAGCCTTCCCCATGTCACTCAGTCCCATCATGATCTGAGGGATCTCATCTTCGGTAAGAGCGTGATTGAAGAGCATTTCTTCATCGAGCAAACCGTTGTAGAAAGTCCCGCCCCGGCTTCTTCTTCCGATGGTCACGGACGCCGTGTTTATAGGCATTTCGCCCGCGTACTCCCACTGCTCACCGAGCTCTGCGTCGATGTAACATTTGAAAATCACGCCGTCATAGGTCGCGGCTATGTGGTGCCACTCGTCCACGGAGGGTGAATCGGGCGAGCAGGAATCTCGACCCGCGTCATTGTAGAACTGCCAGAAGATCACGCCCCCGGCCTCTTCCGTCAGCTCATAAGGCAGGTCGTTGGCCGCCCAGCCCCCTTTGCTGACGATCGCCATCTCACCGCTGGCGGCCGGGTCCATATACGTCCAGGCCGCAATCGTGATGGCGCCCGTGATGTTCAGACTGGGACTGTCGGGAACTTCCACGTAGTCCGAAGAACCGTTGAACCTCAGGGCGCCGTCCAGTTGACCCTCGGTCCATTCCGGGGATCCATTCAGCGTACCATCGTTTCCTTGCGGGCTCGAATCGTACGCTTTCGTCCCCGCTCCCTCATCGAACTTCCAATACCCCACGAGATCCGCCGAGACGCGACCCGTCACACTCAGCACCAAAACAAATGCAGCCAAATAAACCAGCCTCTTACACATCTTCAAGTCTCCTTTCATCAAACAGTGGTCAGTACAATGCAATATCATCAAAGTGCATCTCGCCTGAGCCGCCGGGAGTTGGAGAACCGCCCTTCGTACCCAAGCCAACTGAAATTTTGTCAATGCTCGTCAGGTCAATACCCTTATCGGCAAAAGCCTGAAGCGGGATAACCCACTTCGTCCAGCCGCGTTTCCGCGCTGCGTTCGCGTCATCGTGGGTTACGACGGCGGGTGATCCGCTCGAATTCGCAACGGCGACGTACAGGGGCTCAACCGCATTATCCACTCTGCCCCTGAACCAGATGACCAGTGTGTCAACGCCGCCTTCGGTCCAGTCGTGCAGATTCGTCAGCATCTTCGTCGCCTCCGAATTCGTTATGCCCGCCACATTGTCGTAAAGCAGCGGCATGGACTGTAACCCACCGTGTACGATCTCCTGCTCGGCATAGGGCGGCATGATATTACCGACCTGCGAGCCATTGTCCGCAGTGCCGAAGCCATCGATCCAGCTCTGCCAAATCGCCTGTCCCGCCGCGTCGTCATCGGTGTAACTCTCGAAGTCATCCACGACAAGAAAACGGCCCGTTGTGAAGCTCCACACGAGACCTTTGGCCGCGTTGCCTTGAGCATCGATGGCATCCACGCGCCAATAGTAGCTCGTATCGGCCTCTAGGAGGCCCGGATCATAGGTCTCCTCCCCAAGGGATTTAGAGCTCTTGTACTCAGGTGAACCGGTGTCGGCGTTGCGTACAGCGTCTTTATCCGTTCCCAGATAGATGTGGTGCGAGGCGGCATTGTCGGCCGGTGTCCAGCCCAGAGCCGCGTTCAACCCGACGCTCACGGCGAGATTCGCAGGTTTCGGATTGCCGACCGCGCCGGGCATTGAGAAGCTCCAGACCTCGCCCGCATACGTCTGAGCGCCGTCGAACTCATCCACCCTCCAGTAATACACCTTGCCTGACTCGACCGAACTGGGCTCGTAAGTTGTCTGGCCCTGGGGTGTTCCGCCGGTGGCACCGGTCACCCCGTCGAAATCATCGCCGAAATAAACCGTGTGCAATATGGACCGAAAGCCCGGCGTCCACGTAAGGGTCGCGGCGTTCGGGTCTTCGATCTCGGCCCCGTCGGCCGGGGCGGGATTGTAAGCCGTCTTCGGCGGGATCGAGAAGCTCCAGATATTGCCCTTGTGAATCGTCGCCCCATC
>JARRQQ010000443.1:0-4414 GCA_037381725.1 Sedimentisphaerales bacterium | reverse complement strand
ACGTGGCGGCTCAAACGCGCTGCGCGGATGCAAGATGAGGTTATCGACGTGAAAATCAGGCTGGAGATCAACAGCTCGAGGCCGCTTCTGAGCAAGTCGCTGGTGACCGGGCAGCCTTGCCGGTTCTCGAAGAACACTAAGCGGTGTTATGACGACGTGGCCTTGGGTTTAATTGCCAAGTGGGACTTTGCGGGAGATGGAGACAGGACGCTGGAACGGCTGTCGATGTACGAGAGGCGGTTCGAGGCGAGCCTGTTCAGGACGATGGCCGAGCTGAAGAAACTCCAGTACGCGCGAAAGCTGGACCAATCCGAGACTGATGACACGGACGCGGTCATTTATCGCGGGCGAGACGCCCACGAGACGCAAGGGCAAGATGCCCTCGCCACGGGGGCCAGCCTGGCGGCGGGCGAAGAAGCACAGTGCGCAAAACAAAGCCAATCCGGCACATCAGAGATAAACACAAGTTGTTTTATAGAAAGGGATTACAAAGACGGCCCCAACTCTGGCGAGCCGGAAAACAAAGCCGAGCAAACCCAGTTTCATGACGCGGTACCGCCAGAGGACGTCGGGGAGGGGGAAGCGATGACGTCAAGAGTTTTGCACGCGCGGTCTTAGGATTGCGTCATTCTCCTTTCATCAATTCGACCAGTTCCTGAGCGTTGTCTGCATTGATCAGGGCCTTGCAGAAGGACGTTGAGTGCGCGAGTTTAGCAATTTCCGCGAGTGCTTCGACGTGCGGGCCGGACTGGCCGGGCGGGGCCAGCAAGAGAAAGAAGAGCCTGGATGGCTCCTTGTCCATCGAGTCGAAATCAATGCCCTCGGGGGCTATGCCGATGGCGAGCTTGAGGCTGGAGACCGCGGGCGTCTTGGCGTGGGGCACGGCGATGCCTTTCTCCAGACCGGTACTCATTCTATCTTCGCGTTCCTGCACGGCTTTGAGGACCGTGTCAAAATCATCGATTTCACCGGCATCCTTGAGTATCTGGACAAGCTCTCGCAAAACGTCCGGCTTGTCTTTCGAGACCAGGGGGGTCTTAATCACCTTCTCTACGATCATGTCAATTAGCGCCATAACTCACATCTCCCGGACATTGCAAGTTGTTTGTCCTCTATCATGCGTATTACCCAAGTGCTTCAAACATTTCCCAGACCCGGTCCTCATCCTTGACGATGAGGACGGAACAGCCGACGGTGCGCATGGCCCGCTCGGTTTCATCATAAAACTCATCCCTTCGGCTCCTGATCCTCGATAGCTCGCCGATCACCAGCAGGTCCACGTTCTCTTCGGCGATGGCATCGACGATTTCTTTGTGCACCGTTCCCTTACTATGTTTCTTGACAAGCGGCACGCCCTTCTTTACGGCCATCTCGTTCACGTAATTGAGATACCGCTCGGCATCCGCTTCCATATCATGCTCGTATTCGACCTGCTCATCCTTGAGGAATATCCTCGCTCTCAACAGGTCTTCTATCGCCCGGGTATTGATGACGTAGTGGGCGATGATCTCCGCCCCGGTGAACGACGCGAGGCAGATGGCATACTGGGCCGCGGTGATCGACTGCTCGGTTCCGTCAATATAGACCATTATTCTCTTTATGGGGGTGCTCACGATCCATCTCCCTTGCTTTTTTGCCGCTTGTGCTCGAGATTCACCTTGACCATCTTCATGAGTATAAACATGTCACGCTCATTCTCTTCCAGCCGGCTCTCGATATAATGAACCGTCTCTTTCAGATCGGGAATGGCGATCTTCTCGAGGGCGTTAACCTTCCGGATCGTCTTTTTCACTTCGTTGGCGAGCCGGAGCACCGAGATCTTCAACTCGGCGAGCTTGCCGAGCAGTTTAAGCGCGTCCTTGAAGGATTGCAACGCGCTATCGACCCAAAAACTGGTTCCCATCGGACTGAAGTGGGGCGGGTACTCCCGGAATTCCGTCTCGATCACGGGAAGGATCACACCCATGACGCGCCTGGAACGCACGGTGACGTCCGTCGTGATATGAACGGCCCCGGTCAGATATTGCACCTTGAGCTTTCCCATATCGAGGACCGTCTGCTCCAAGGCCGTGTAGGCTTTCTCGAGCGCGTTTTCGACGCGGCTTTGAAAATCGACCGTCTGGTCCACGAGCGCCAGAAGCTCGATAATCAGGATATTTCGCTTCTGGTCCAAAAGCTCGTAACCCTGTTGTGCGAACTTCAGATCGTTCTTCAATCGAAGCAGGTTGGTTTTCGTTGGTGCGTAGTTCAGTTGCGGCATTGCGAATGCCTTCTATTGTCCGTAGAACTTCTCAATTTCCTCTTCGGTAATTCGGTGCAGCTCTTCGACGGGCAGCGACCTCAAGACCTCCCATCCCAGGTCCAGGGTTTGTTCGATGGTCCTATCCTCATCCTTGCCCTGCGAGACAAACTTCTGCTCGAAGTCCCGTCCGAAGTCGAGGTAATTGTGATCGAGCGGGGTCAGCTCTTCTTCCCCGATGACGGAGGCCAGGTTACGAACGTCCTTGACGTAGCTGTAGGCCGCGAAGAGCTGGCTGGCCAGGTGGGGATGGTCCTCGCGGGTCATGCCTTCGCCGATGCCGTCCTTCATCAGGCGCGAAAGGGAGGGCAGTCCGGCGACAGGGGGGTAAATCCCCCGGCCGTCCATCTCTCTCTCGAATACGATCTGGCCTTCGGTGATGTAGCCGGAAAGATCGGGCACGGGATGAGATATATCATCGTTGGGCATCGTGAGTATAGGCACGAGAGTAATCGAGCCCTCGCGTCCCTTTATCATGCCGGAGCGTTCGTAAAGCTCCGCGAGATCTGAATAGAGATAGCCCGGGTATCCTTTTCGCGAGGGTATCTCGCCGCGGATGGTGGATATCTCGCGGAGAGACTCGCAGTAGTTTGTCATGTCGGTCATGACGACGAGCACGTGCATATCCTCGTTGAAGGCCAGATGCTCCGCGAGGGTCAGGGCCGTTCGAGGCGTGATGAGCCGCTCGATGGAAGGATCGTCCGCGAGCGAGAGAAACAGGGCGACGTTCTCGAGTACGCCGCTCTCTTCAAAAGAACGGGTGAAAAATCGCGCCACGTCGTGTTTGACGCCCATTGCGGCGAAGACTACGGCGAACTCGGTATCCGTTCCGCGGATCTTTGCCTGGCGGGCTATCTGGGCGGCGAGCTCGTTGTGAGGCAGGCCGTTGCCGGAGAAGATGGGGAGCTTCTGGCCCCGGATGAGCGTGTTCATCCCGTCGATAACGGAAATTCCGGTCTGTATGAAATCGCGAGGATATTGCCGTGCGGTCGGGTTGATCGCCATCCCGTTGACGTCGAGATCAATGTCACTTCGCTGCGGCGGTCCTCCGTCAATCGGGCGTCCCAGACCGTTGAAGACTCTTCCCAGCATGTCCTTTGAAACGGAAATAGTCAACGGCTCACCGGAGAAGCGTATTCGCGTGCCCGGCAGGGTCAGGCCCGAGGTTCCCTCGAAGACCTGCACAATCACGGCTGTCGTGGATGATTCGAGCACGATGCCCATGCGGGCGTTTCCCTGTGTGTCCACGCACTCGATCAGTTCCCGGTAGCCCACCGGGTGGGTCTTGCTGACGAAGATCAGGGGGCCGTCGATTCTGTCGGCGCCGATGTATTCGCGTCCCGACAGGAGATTCTTGTCTTTTGTCTCAGGCATGGAGCGCCTCCATTTGATCCATGGAACGCTCCAGCCGGGCCTCGATCTTGTCCAGACCCGAAAGGTCGTCGTTGGATACGGTAAACTTCATCTTCACAATGTCCTGATAGGCTTTCATTTTTCTTAGCTTGGCGAGGACCACGCCTTTCTTTATCGCGTCGTAGCCGCGTTTCCAGTAAGTCACGATGATGTGCAGCATCTTGGCCTGTTTTTGAATCGTTGAGAACATATCAATCTTATCGTAGGCGTTCTGCTGGAGGAAGGCATTCTTGAACAGCGTGCAGGCGTCGAGCACAAATCGCTGCGTGTCGGGCAAAGCGTCGGGCCCCACTAACTTGACCACCTGTTGAAGACGGACTTCCCTATGCAAAAGGTCCATGATCTCGGTTCGGTCGGAAAGCCATTCCGGGCTGATCTCCTGTTCCCACCACGTTGCCATATCGTTGAGATACTCGCTGTAACTGTCGAGCCACGAGATGGCGGGGTAGTGCCGGGCGTTGGCGAGGTTTCGATCGAGCGCCCAGAAACAGCGGATAAATCGTTTCGTGTGCTGGGTGACCGGCTCGGAGAAATCGCCGCCCGGGGGAGAGACAGCGCCAATGACGGTGACGGAACCTCTCTGGCCGTTGAGCGTTTCCATCGAGCCGGCCCGCTCGTAGAACTCGGCTATCTTGGTCGGCAGATACGCGGGGAAGCCTTCTTCGGCGGGCATTTCTTCCATACGGCCCGATAGCTCGCGCA
>JARRQQ010000442.1:0-4423 GCA_037381725.1 Sedimentisphaerales bacterium | reverse complement strand
ATCAACCACAATCGTCTTCGGTTCAAGCGTCTTTTCCAGCGCGAGATGGGCGGCGTCCTGGTTGATTTCGAGAAGTCTGTCTGCCAAAAATTCCGGTTTGAGTCGCAGATTGATAAACCCGGGTCCGGCCACTTCGGGCGGTTCACAAATGTCGCCCAGGTCCAGATTCTTCACAACCTCTTCAGCGAGCCTGCGCGGATTGGTCTTTATCTGCTTGGCCAGCGCCATCACGCCATTGACCTGATAGTCGCCGAACCTGGCATCCGTCGCCGGCCGGACAATCGCCGCACACCCCTCCCGCCCGGCAACCTCCCCCATCGCCGCAGAAATCCTTCGCTCAAGAGTATCAAGAACGGGCTTCATTCTTTTCAATCGTCAATCGTCAATCATCAATAGTCAATCGTTCCGCGTCTCCCCAGAGGAGCTCCAGGTCGTAGTACGTGCGGTATTCGCGGTCGAAGACGTGGATGACGACATCCACGAAGTCGAGCAGGATCCATCGGGCCTGTTCGTAGCCGGCCCGGCCGAAACGCTGCATGCCCTGTTCCTTCGCCACGCCGCAGATTTCGTCGGCGACGGTACGCATCTGCCGGTCGCTCGTGCCGGTGGCGATGACGAAGTAATCGGTCGCCGGCGACATGTCCCGCAAGTCCAGAACGACAATCTCGCTGCAGCGGCGCTCGGCCGCCACTTTCGCCGCGGCCAGCGCAAATTTTTTCGCCTTCAAATTCCGTCTTTTCGTCAAATCCTATTATCCCCATCTACAAACAAAAAAGGCAGCCGATTTGGCCACCTTGATAGGTTACAACGATCAGGCACGAACGTCAACAAACTCGACGTGGAAAAGCGTGGATCCCCGACGCCAGCCTGCTCACCGGCTGGTCAAAACGCGGTCGAGAGCGGAGTTGCGAATGAAATCGGATATGCCCTTGCCAGGATTCGTCGCGGCGTTGGGATTCTTGCTTTCAGGCTTGTTGCCAAACACTACAATTGGGCATCTGGGATCGCCAAATGAAAAGGGCAGCTTTTTGGGCTGCCCTTGGTGTGTTTCACTATGGTTTTGGTATAGCTACTGTCATTCCCGCGAAATCGCGAATCCACGCTCTCAGCTCTGGATCCCTGCTTTCGCAGGGATGACATCTTCGGAGTACTTCACTATCGATTCACCGGCTCCCGAGACCGAGCCAGCCGCTTATGACGGGGCCGAACTTGACGACGACGCCGGAGAAAACGACGCTGACCATCGTCATTAGTTTGATGAGGATGTTCAAGCTCGGGCCGGACGTGTCCTTGCAGGGGTCGCCGACGGTGTCGCCGACGACGGCCGCCTTGTGGGCGTCCGAGCCTTTGCCGCCGTGGGCGCCCTTTTCAATGTACTTCTTGGCGTTGTCCCAGGCGCCGCCGGCGTTGTTGAGCATGATCGCCAGAACGAAACCGCACGTCAGGCCGCCCGCCAGAAGCCCCATCACGCCGGCTACGCCCAGCAGCAAGCCGGTTACAACGGGGATGATGATCGCCAGCAACGAGGGCAGAATCATTTCTCTTTGCGCCCCGGCGGTGGAGATCGCCACGCAACGGGCATAGTCAGGTTTGCCTTTGCCTTCCATGATACCGGCGATTTCTTTGAACTGTCGCCGGACCTCGTTGACCATCGCTCCGGCTGCCCGGCCGACCGCTTTCATTGTCATCGCACAGAACACGAACGCCATCATCGCGCCGATGAATAGGCCGCAAATGAGCTTCGGATTCATAATGGTTAGGTTGTATGCTTCCACAAAATCGCCCACGGTGGCTACCTTCGCGCTTTCGGGTGTGAACGTGACGGCTCCCACCTGGAACGTGCCGCCGGCTTCCCTTGCCAGACGCGATATCCAGATTCGCACTTCCTCGATGTAGGCTGCCAGAAGCGCCATGGCGGTCAGTGCCGCCGAACCGATGGCGAAACCTTTGCCCGTTGCCGCGGTGGTATTGCCGAGCGAGTCGAGGGCGTCGGTTCTTTTTCGGACCTCAGGGCCCAGGCCGCTCATCTCGGCGTTGCCGCCGGCGTTATCCGCAATCGGCCCGTAAGCATCGGTTGCCAGTGTGATTCCCAGTGTGGCGAGCATTCCTACGGCGGCAAAGCCGATCCCGTAGAGACCCATCGATATATTGGAAAAGCCTCCGGCGAAACCGAACGCACAGAGAATACCGATCACGATCGTGATGACCGGCAGGCCGGCGGAGTACATTCCCGTGGCCAGACCGTCAATGATCGTAGTCGCCGGTCCCATCTCCGCCTGGTCGGCGATACCCCTCGTCGGTTTGTATTCATCGGAGGTGTAGTATTCGGTGAATTGTCCGATCAGAACCCCGGCGACCAGACCGGAGACGACCGAGCCGAATACGCCCCAGGTGATCCAGTTCAAGGCCGCGAGAACCGCGACGGCGGCGATGATGAGAACGGAGCTGCCCAGCGTGCCGATCAGCAAGGCTCGCAAAAGGTTTTTCTGGGTGGCATCCTCCTTACACCGAACCATGAAAATTCCGGCGATGGAAAGCAGAATACCCAGCCCTGCGACGACCATCGGCGACAACACGGCTTTCAGCGGAGTCAAACCTTGGGGCAACGTTCCCATTGTCAACGCCGCACCCAGTGCGGCGGTTGCGAGAATCGAGCCGCAATAGCTCTCGTAGAGATCGGCGCCCATGCCGGCCACGTCCCCGACGTTGTCTCCGACGTTGTCGGCGATGGTAGCCGGGTTTCGAGGATCGTCCTCCGGAATCCCCGCCTCGACCTTACCCACCAGGTCGGCTCCCACGTCAGCGGCTTTCGTATAAATCCCGCCGCCGACACGGGCGAACAGGGCCTGGGTCGAAGCCCCCATGCCGAAGGTAATCATCGTCGTAGTGATTTCAACGAGCTTTCGCTCTTCCAGCATCCCCTTGTGTACGAGGTCCAGACCCAGGAACCTCAATCCGTTCGCCATATTGTCGGCGGTGTAGACGAGCTTATCCAGGATCAGGTACCACATGGAAATGTCGAAGAGGCCGAAGCCCACGACGATCAACCCCATCACAGCGCCGGAACGGAAGGCAACTTGCAGGCCGCTGTTGAGGCTCTTGCTGGCCCCTTGAGCGGTCCGCGCCGAGGCGTTCGTGGCCGTCTTCATCCCCAGGAACCCGCACAAGCCGCTGAAGAAGCCGCCCGTGAGGAAGGCCACCGGCACAAACGGGTTTTGCACGCCCTTGTAGGCCAGGAAGGCGAAAATCGCCAGCAACACGAGAAAAACGACTGTCACGACGCTGTATTGCCTGAACAGGTAGGCGTAGGCACCTTCGCGCACGTGGCGGGCGATTTCGATCATCTTGTCGGTGCCCTCCGGCGCCTCCATCATCTTCTTATAGAAAAAGAAGGCGAAACCGAGCGCCAGCAGAGCCGCGATCGGCGAAATCCACCAGACCCACGTCCCGCCGGTCTGGCTCGCCTGCGTGCCTTCGGCCGCCAAGGCCGATGAACTAAGGGCAAAACCGATCACGAACAGTGCGACAATGCTCTTGAGGATTCTCACTTTTCTTACTCCTTTTCAATTTGATTACAAAGCCCATGCA
The DNA here is from genome assembly GCA_037381725.1 of Sedimentisphaerales bacterium. Taxonomy (GTDB): domain Bacteria; phylum Planctomycetota; class Phycisphaerae; order Sedimentisphaerales; family Anaerobacaceae; genus JAFGTG01. The sequence continues at coordinate 835 of JARRQQ010000442.1, read as the reverse complement.
AGGAACTGACGTCCAAAGTCCGTGAAGTTTAACCAAACGGAATGGTTTTTCAACTCTTTTTTTGGATGCTCGATCCTCGATTCTGGTTTCTCGCATCGCCCCGGGTATCTCGCATCTGGCAAAACGAACGCTTTGCGGCGAAGCGTCGAGATAACCGGCGTTTCTCAGCGATTGAGATAGATAATGATGCCGGCGAGAATCAGAATACAGGCGGTGCAGACACTGATGGCTGCGATGAATATCCACATGAACCGCTTGCTGTGTTTGGAGATGATGTACTTGAGATACCGGTCGCTGGCCGCGAACGTCTTGCTCATCTGGAGAATGCCGTCCGTCTGGCCCATGCTGGTCTGGTTCAGCTTTTCCAGGGTTTCGTTGAAGTTGTTGAAGCTTTGGGACATTTGTACGTCGATATTCGCAGCGGCGGCAAGCTGCTGGTCGATCTTCACCAGGGCATCCGTTTGCTTGGCTGTCTCGGTCGGGATCTTTGTGACGGCATCCATGAAGCGGTCGTTCTTGGCGGTGGCGCCTCTGAGCTGTTCGAGAAGCTGCTCAATGACTCGCTTTTGGTTCTCGACGGCGTCAGGAAAGCTTTCGAGTACCTGGGGCAATCGTTCGATTCGAGTCATAAGCTCTTCGTGCCGACTCGCTTGGCGGTTCAAGTGCTCGTTGATGCCCTGAAGCTGATCGATGAGTTTATCGAAGCCCTTCTGGAGCTTTTCGAGCGATTCCTGCCGATCCACCTGCGGGACTGTCTTGACCATAGCCTTGTCCGGGCCGGCCTCACCCGATGGAGTCTCGTCGCCAGCCGGGTTCGTCGACTCGTCACCCCGGC
>JARRQQ010000441.1:0-4440 GCA_037381725.1 Sedimentisphaerales bacterium | reverse complement strand
CCTCGACTTTCATATCCGCGACGTCTCGCGTCTTCATATCGACGTTGAAGTTGGTCCTCGCCCATTCGATGATGCATTGGAGCGGGTAGTCCTCACTGAGCATCGTGTTGCAGTTGACCGTGATCGTCGATTCGATCATCTCCTGGATAACGTCCTTGAGCTTCTTGCCGGCCAGGATCTGTCGCCGTCGTGAATAGAAGTACTTTCGCTGGCGGTCCATCACTTCGTCGTATTCGAGCAGACTCTTTCGTGTCTCGAAGTTCCGCTCTTCGACCTTCTTCTGGGCCTTTGCGATGCCTTTGCTGATCCTCTTGTGATAGATCGGCTGGCCCTCTTCCCAGCCGATCCAGGACAGCGCCTTGACCGTCCACTCCGGGGCGAAGACGCGCATCAGATCGTCGTCGAAGCTCAGGAAGAACTGGCTGGAGCCGTTATCACCTTGTCGCCCGGCTCGTCCTCGAAGCTGATTGTCGATTCGGCGGGCCTCGTGCCGCTCGGTGCCGAGGATATGCAGGCCGCCGATCTCGGCCACGCCCGGCCCGAGCTTGATGTCCGTCCCCCGCCCGGCCATGTTGGTCGCAATGGTGACGTTGCCCCGCATTTTGCCATCCCGACCTTTATGCTGCTGGCCCGCCTTGGTCACGATGACCGCCTCGCGAGCGTGCTGCTTGGCGTTGAGCACCTCGTGGTCCAGGCCGTACTTTTTCTGAAGCGCCTCCGAAAGGGCTTCACTTTTTTCAATGCTGATCGTGCCGATGAGCAACGGTCTGCCGGCCGAGCTGATCTCGTTGATTTCCTCCACGATGGCGTTGAACTTCTCTTTCATCGACTTGTAGATGGCGTCCTCGCGGTCGTCCCGGATGCACGGTTTATTGGTCGGGATGACAACAACCTCGAGCTTGTAGATATTCATAAACTCGTCGGATTCGGTCGCCGCGGTTCCGGTCATTCCCGCGATCTGATCGTAAAGCTTGAAGAAGTTCTGGAGCGTGATCGTGGCGAGCGTCTGGCTTTCCTCCTTGACGGTCACGGCCTCCTTGGCCTCGACGGCCTGATGAAGCCCGTCGGACCATTGCCGGCCGTGCATCAAGCGGCCCGTAAATTCGTCCACGATAATAACCTTGCCATCCATCACGACGTAGTCTTTCTCCCGTTCGAACGTGACGTGAGCACGGAGGCTCTGCTCCAACAAGTGCGGCCATTCCATATTAGAGCCGGTGAAGAACGAGCCTACGCCCGCAATGTCCTGGGCGGCGCCGACGCCCTCGTGCGTCAGGTGCACCGCTTTTCGATCGTGCTCCACTTCGTAATATTGTGTGATACCCTCCAGTTGAGCCTCAGCCGTATCGTGCTCGGTCTGGCTGTTCTCGATGACCTTTTGCGCCTGTTCGATCCGTTTATTGTCTTTTTCTTTCTTGGCGTCGGACAATTCGCCCTGAGCGTTTGCAATCGCCCGCTCGGCGGCGTCAATTTTCTTTTTAATGCGGTCGTAATTGCTTTGCAGAGTAATGAGCTTTCTGGCGACCTGGTCGGCTCTTTTGTATCGGGTAACGTCGTCGAACGCCGGACCGGAAATAATCAGCGGCGTACGCGCCTCGTCGATCAGGATCGAATCGACCTCGTCGATGATGGCGTATTCGAGATCACCCTGCACCATCTGCTCCAGCGACGTTTTCATATTGTCGCGAAGGTAATCGAAGCCGAACTCATTGTTCGTGCCGTAGGTGATGTCACTGGTATATTGGGCTTTTCTCTCATCGCCCGCGGTGTCCATGTCCGCCTGGATCGCGCCAACGGTCATGCCCAGGGCCTCGTAAACCGGTCCCATCCATTCGGCGTCGCGCTTGGCCAGGTAATCATTGACGGTGACAATGTGCACCCTCCGCCCGGTCAGGTGCACGAGGTACGACGCTAACGTGGCACCCAGCGACTTGCCTTCGCCAGTGGCCATGTCTGCGATCTTGCCCTCATAAAGGACGGTGCCGCCCATGCGCGGGACGTCGAAATGCCGCATCTCGACGTTTCGCCGGGCGGCTTCCCGGACGACCGCAAACGCCTCGGGTAGAATGTCCTCGGGATTGGTTCCGTTTTGAATCGCGGCCTTAAACTCGGCCGTCTTTGCCTTGAGGGCCTCGTCGTCGAGCTGTTTGGTTTGCTCCTCGAACTCGCCCGCGCGCAGAGCCACCGGCGCATAGACGTTCTTCAACAGCCGTTCGTTGCGCGAACCGAAGACTTTTACAAGTGTCTTGCTGACTTTCTCGATTCCCATGATGTCTTCCTGTCATCCCTGCGAAAGCAGGGATCCACAGTCGTCGTGATATGGATTCCCGCTTGCGCGGGAATGACATAAAGTGTATTATTCCTTCACTCGTGTGACGTACTCGCCCGTGCGGGTATCGACGCGGATGAGCTCGCCGACCTTGACAAAGGGCGGCACCTGCACGACCAGGCCCGTTTCGAGCGTCGCCGGCTTGTTCTGGTTCGTCGCCGTAGCGCCCTTGATCTCGGGCGGCGTGTCCGTCACCTCCAGATCCACACTGTTGGGCAGGGTCACAATCACCGGCTTGCCCTCGTACATGCTGACCTGCAATTGCGTGTTGGGCTTGAGGTACTTCGGGCCGTCGCCAAAGGCATCATCGTCAAGCGTAATCTGGTCGTACGTCGTGGTATCCATCAGCACATGTTCGCTTCCCGAAGAGTACAGGTATTCGTACGTCCTCTTGTCCAGAAAGGCTTCCTCGACCGTCTCGTCCGAACGCAAACGGATATTCTGAATCGTGCCGTCGCTCAGACTTTTCAGCTTCGTTTGATAAACCGCTCCGCCTTTACCCAGCTTCACATGCTGGTAATCGACAATGGCATACAGCTTGCCGTCGATCTTGACGGTCTGGCCCTTGCTCATTTCAGATGCTCTCATAGGCTACTCCTATACTTCAAATAGTTCACGAGGCAGTCTTGACTGCCGTATTATCGACTGGAGCGTGCCAATCCGTATTGTCGAATGCATGGGTACGGGAACAGTTATCGTTGATGATTCAGTTTTTCTCTGCATGACAATATGGCTGCCTCGCTGCCGGATATTGACAAAGCCTTGCTCCTCAAGGAGGCGACACACTTGTTTGCCTGAATATACGCGCAGCCTACCCAACCGCCACCTCCAGACGAGTAATGAAAACCTCCCCGTGCAGGCGTTCCTGTATCTCCGTCGCCGATGCGGTCTCGAAGAACAATTCCACCGCCTCGATCAGGTTCTTTTTCGCCTCTTCCACCGAATCGCCTTGACTCGCGATATCGAGTTCGGGACAGAGGGCGGTGTAGCCATCCCCTTCATGCTGAATAATTGCGGTATAAGCACGTTGCTCTTTCATTCAGGTCCCTTTCCGTCGCTCTCTTTTGCCGAGACTACCTATTGCTCTACCTTTCCAACAGCCGTCATGTTCAATACTTGCGCCTCAGTATTGCAGAATCCCGGCGGCGTGTCAAGAATCCCTGAATCAGTCCGAATTTGCGTCCATTCGGCTTCGCTCAGGAGGGAGTTTGGAGCAGTTGACGTTGTCTATGTTTTATCGGCCGTGCCGGCCTTACAGCCTTCCCCCCAGGCTATTATCTTCGGGCGGTCGTTGATCTTTTCTTTCGTTTTGTCCGTTTCTTGCGCGTCTTGTTTTTGTGTGGCGACTTCGGCTCTTTCGCCAGCGATTCGGCGGGAGTGACATTGAGTTGCCGGGCCGCGATGTTGACGGACACAATGCGGACCTTCATCGCTTGCCCCAGGCGGATGCTGCGCCCGGAACGCTCACCCACGATGGACTGGGCCTTCATATCGTACGACCAGTGATCGGGTCCGAGGTCGCCCATGCGGATCAGCCCCTCGACGCCATACTTCTGCGACTGGACGAACAGGCCGAAACCCGCCAGCCCGGTCACGACACAGTCGAGCTCCTCACCGATCTTCTTTTCCAGCAGTTGCAGCGTGAGCACCGTGGTCAGCTCCCGCTCGGCGTCCTCAGCCCGCTGCTCCGTGAAGGTGATATGCCTGCCCGTCTCCACCAGGTCCTGTTCCTGGGCTTTGACCGCCGGCTCGTGCTGCAAATGCCGCTCCAGAGCACGGTGGACCATCAAGTCGGCGTATCGCCGGATCGGACTGGTGAAGTGGCAATAGTGGGTCGAAGCCAGCGCGTAATGACCGACGTGGAGGGGAGCATACTGAGCCTTCTCGAAACTCCGCAAGACCGTCAGATTCACCGCGAAACTGGAATCGGCGCCCTTGACCGCGTTTAGCAAATCCTGGACGGCCTTGCGGTCCGGCTGCCGGGGCAGACTGAATCCGAACGCGCGCAGAAGCTTGGCGAGATTGGTCATGCTCAAAGCGTCCGGCTCCGGGTGAATACGCCGCATGAAGGCGATGTTGAGCCGGTCCAGAAGCGAGGCGACCGCGTCGTT
>JARRQQ010000440.1:0-4444 GCA_037381725.1 Sedimentisphaerales bacterium | reverse complement strand
TGAAGTTCACGTCCTTGCGAGCCGGCACCTGTGGGGTGCCTGCCGTGACACGGGCTGCATCTACAGCGCCTTTTGGAGTTTTCCGAAAGGCGCATATCTGACACGTACAACGGCGACTGTAGGTTTTCTAAGGCTCGGAGTGATAGCCCGTAATCTCGGACTTGTGACACGTAGAGGACAGAGAAAGGAGGTGCGATTCAGCCGTAACAAACCTTGCTGGGCAAAAAGATACAAACTGCGGTCCCGCAACTATCACTCTGGCCGCTCTGTGTTTTTGGTCACTTTTTGAAGGAGAGCGATTATGTTTAGAAGAGTACTAATCTCAACTTTAGTTGTCTTGACGCTGGGCCTTGTCTTGGCAAGCCCGGCTAAGGCGGACCTTATCGGCTGGTGGAGATTTGAGGAAGGTTCGGGGAATATCGCCTACGACTCGTCGGACTATGGCAATGACGGGACACTGAATGGTGATCCTCAATGGGTTGCCGGCTATTTTGGCGGCGGATTGGAACTAAATAATAGTTACGTCGAAATTAACGGAATCGCCGATGACCTCACGGAAAACAATTTTGCGGTTAGCGCATGGATCAACACCACGATGACCGGGGACGGTAACGTAATTGGCGCGAATGATGACGGTTCCAGTCACGATTTCATTTTTGGTGTTGACAATGGTAATTTGCTCGTGGAAGCGGATAGCGTCAACACGTACCCCCCGATCATCAACGACGGTGAGTGGCACTTTATCGCGTATGTCCGGGATGGAACCAGCGCATTTGCTTACACCGATGGAGAGTTAGTCGGCACGGAAACTCCGTCCGGTGACCCGGCCGGCCTAATGACGCGGTGGTCAATTGGTATGGAATGGGATAGCAGCCCCAGTGACTTCTACAATGGCCTCGTGGACGACGTCCACTTTTTCAACCACCCTCTGTCAGAAGGCGAAATTTTGGGTGTTATGGTCGGTGAAGGATTTCCTCGTGCTTCTAGCCCCGACCCGGCGGATGGAGTTATAATTGACGATACCTGGATAAACTTGAGCTGGCGTCCAGGAGACTTTGCGGTCTCGCATGATGTCTATTTCGGTGAGAACTTTGATGAAGTGAACAACGGCACGGGTGATACGTTCAGGGGCAATCAAGACACAACGTATTATGTGGCCGGATTCCCTGGCTTTGCTTATCCGGACGGTCTGGCACCGGGGACGACGTATTACTGGCGAATTGACGAGGTCAATGACGCAGATCCAAATAGCCCATGGAAAGGAGATGTCTGGAGCTTTAGCGTTCCCCCCAAGACGGCGTACAATCCCGATCCGGCGGATGGTGCCGAACTCGCTGATGCGAATAACGTGACTTTGAGATGGACACCCGGTTTTGGCGCCAAACTGCACACGGTGTATTTCGGTGACGACTATGACACCGTAAACAATGCCACCGGAGGTGCCCCTTCGGGTGTGGCAAACTATAATGTTGGTACGCTCGAAGGAGAGAAGGTTTATTATTGGCGGGTTGATGAGTTCGATGCCGTCGCTACACATAAGGGCGAAGTCTGGAGCTTCACGACGCCGGGCGCCGTTGGAAATCCGCAGCCGGTATTTGGAGCCACGGACGTCCAGATGAATGCGATTTTGAGCTGGACAGCATCCGATAGTGCGGCCTCGCACGAACTCTACTTCGGCACGGACAAAGACGCCGTGCGTAATGCCGATGCCGGTGCGCCCGAATACGTCGGCTCCAAGGCGCTGGGAGCTGAGAGTCACGATCCCGGACTGCTGGAGCCGGATACAACTTATTACTGGCGCGTGGACGAAATAGATGGTCAAGGCAACGCGCTGACCGGTCCCGTGTGGGTCTTCACAACCGGTAACTTCCTCTCGGTTGATGATTTCGAGGCTTATACGGACGATGACCCGGCCGGGGAGGCCATTTGGCAAACGTGGATCGACGGTTTTGGCGTGGCCGATAACGGCGCACAGGTCGGTTATCTCATGCCCCCGTATGCTGAGCAAACGATCGTTCACGGAGGCCTACAATCCATGCCGCTGATGTACATCAACGAAGCCGGCGTTACGAATTCGGAGGCCTCGATGACGTTATCAGCACCGCGCGACTGGACTGTGGCGGGTGTTGCGGAGTTGTCACTCTGGTTCCGTGGTGCCGCAGCGAATGCGGCCGATCCGTTGTATGTGGGGCTCTCCAACAGTGCCGGTTCCCCCGCCGTAGTGGCCCATGATGATGCGGCCGCCGCGACGAACAGAAGATGGACTGAATGGCGTATCCCACTACAAGCCTTTGCCGATCAGGGCATTAACCTGACGGATGTGGACAAGGTTGTGATTGGTCTGGGCAGTACGGGCGGTGCAGCGGTCGGCGGTTCGGGAACGATGTACATTGATGATATCCGGCTAAATCGACCGTAAGTTGCACGTGGAGGGTAGTCAACCTACTCTCTCGAAAACGATCGAGTTTGTATACGTTCGGGGTCTGTACCAAGTGATCAGGTAGAGGCCCCGACTGTTTCTAATGTAATAAGAACGTTCTAAAGTCAATGAGAGAACGAGGCAAACACGATGCCTACGTCCTGGTTTTGTGTTGAAATTCGGACAGGGGATTCGGCATAATTGAGTATGGCTAAGTAATGACAACCGGATTCGCATAATTTGAACAAATGGCTTTTGCCTTTCATTTCTATGTAGAGGTTCGAAGAAAGGAGGTGTTTTCAAATCGTAAAGCCTATCCAAGGTGAGATGCAGATAGTTCAGATATTAAAGGAAATATACAATGTTCCTACTAATATTGAATCTCTTTTTTAAGGAGGACCACCATGTGTAGAAGATCGTGTTGTTTAGCTTCTGTTCTAATATTGAGCTTGCTGATGACTCACTCGGCCTTCAGTGCCGGTACCTGGGAGGCGAACATCAGCAGCGGTAATGATGCCGTCGAGGATCAACTCGACAGGGGGATGTATTTAACCAGCAGCGATCTGGAGTTTCCAAATGATGGCGGATTGCAGGTGATCGGCCTGCGGTACGTGGATGTAGGTGTTCCAAGAAACGCCACTGTTACGAATGCCTATATTGAGTTTACACAAGACGAAACCACGGGTCCCGAGGCGGTAAACCTTATTATCGATGGTGAACTCACGCCCAATGCCCCGCCTTTTAGCAGTGCTGACCGCGACGTTGTATCCCGATCGAGGACGGTGGCGAACGTACCGTGGTCCCCGGAAGAATGGCCGACAACAGGTGATAAGTACCGAACCTCGGACATTTCCTCCGTCATCGCCGAGATCGTTAGCCAGGACGGCTGGGCCGTGGGTAATGCCTTAGTGATTATTATTTCCGATGATCCAGACAATCCATCTGTGGGTAATCGAACCGCCGAATCCGGGACAGGTGAACCCTCGCCACTATTACACGTCGAGTACACAAGTATGTTTGCCTATAATCCCGAGCCGGCCGACGGTGTGATGATCGACGATACGTGGGTGAGCCTCAGTTGGTTGCCGGGAGAAACGGCGGTCTCACATGACGTGTACTTCAGTGACAATTATAACGATGTAAGGGACGGAACCAGCGGTGCCTTCCACGGGAACCAACCCGCAACAAATCTGTTGGCCGGTTTTCCCGGTTACCCTTACCCCGAAGGTCTTAGTCCGGGTGCGACCTACTACTGGCGAATCGATGAAGTCGAAGCCGATGGTGTTACGAAGCACATGGGTTCTGTCTGGAGATTTAGTGTGCCCCCCAGAACCGCGTACAATCCCGATCCGGCGGACGGAGCCGAGTTCGTAGGTCCGGACAAGGTAACGCTAAGCTGGACACCCGGCTTTCGTGCCAAGCTGCACACGGTTTACTTCGGCGATAACTTTGAGCAAGTGAACAATGCCACTGGAGGCGCCCCAATGGGGCTTAAAACCTATACTCCCGACCCGCTGGAATTAGAGAAAGTCTATTACTGGCGCGTCGATGAATCTGATCCTCCCTCGACATACAAAGGGGATGTCTGGAGCTTCACAACACCAGGCGCTGTTGGGAATCCACAGCCGGCTTATGATGCTACAGATGTGCCGATGAATGTGATTTTAAGTTGGACATCCGCCAATAGTGCCGTATCTCATCAACTCTACCTTGGCACGGACAAAGACACCGTACGCAATGCCGATGCCGGCGAGCCGGAGGATAAAGGCTCCAAAACACTGGGTGATGAGAGTCATGATCCCGGATTGCTTGAACCGGGAATGACTTACTATTGGCGTATTGACGAAGTCGATGGCCAGGGGAATGTATCGAAAGGCCCTCTCTGGACCTTCACAACGGGTAAATCGCTTCTGATCGACGACTTCGAAGGCTATACGGATGACGATGTAGCGGGCGAAGCGATCTGGCAAACGTGGATCGACGGTTTCGGAGTCGCCGATAACGGCGCACAGGTTGGTTACCTAA
>JARRQQ010000439.1:0-4452 GCA_037381725.1 Sedimentisphaerales bacterium | reverse complement strand
CGTCTTTCGTTTCAAAAGAGCTGGCGATTCTCTCAGTTCACCAGCTCTTTGAGTACTCCTACCAGTTGTCCCGGATTGGCGGCTACGGAGCGGGAGACAGTCGGATATCGTCAATGTACATCGTCCCCGATCCGCCCGAGGATGCCGTGCCGGCTTTGCTGCCCAGGCCAATCGCAATCTCGTTCACGTTGCTCAGGTTGATTCCTTGATCGGCAAAGGCTTGTAAGGAGACACGCCACCGGGTCCAGGTATCAATCGTTGCCGCGGCCGGATCGTCGTTTGCTACTACCGCTGGGACGCCACTGCTATTGGCTATCGAGACGTACAGCGGCTCGGACGCGTTGCCCGAAGCGCCCCTAAACCAGATGGACAGCGTTCCAATCCCCGCCTGGGTCCAATCCCGCGGCGCCGTCAGCGTCATCGAGACCTCTGAATTCGTGATCGGGGCCGTGTTCGTATAAAGCAGCGGCATGGACTGGAGTCCGCCGTGGACGATTGTTTGCTCGCAATAAGGCGGCACTAAATAGCCAACTTGCGCGCCGTTGTCGGCAGTGCCGAAGCCATCGGTCCAAGTTTGCCAAATCGCCTGGCCGGCTGCGTCGTCGTCGGTGTAGCTCTCGAAATCCTCGACAAGGAGGTAATCACCGACCGTGAAACTCCAGACGGGGCCTTTGACGGGGCCTCCAGCATAGACCTCATCCACGCGCCAATAGTACGTGGTGCCCAGATCGAGCAGGCCGGGCTCGTAGCTTTCGGCGCCCAGTGCCTTGGGGCCTTTGTACTCGGGCGCGCTGGTATCGGCGCTGCGCACGGCGTCTTTGTCCAGCCCGAAATAGACCTGATGCGATGCGGCGCTGTCGGCCGCGGTCCAGCCCAAGACGGGCGCCATCCCCACGTCGGTCGCTCCCTTTGCCGGCTGGGGATTGGCCACCGCCCCCGGTGTCGTAAAGGTCCAGACTTCGCCTTCATATGTACCGAGGCCATCGGACTCATCAACTCGCCAGTAGTAGACCTTCTCCGATTCGAGGGAAGCGGGTTTATAGTTTGCGACACCCTGTGGAACTCCTCCGGCTGCCTGGCTGACGACGTCGAAATCGTCGCCAAAATACACGATGTGCAATTTAGCGCCGAAGCCCGGCGTCCAGGTGAGCTTTGCATCCAAGTCCGCAACCTGGGCCCCATCGGCCGGAACCGGGCTGTAGGCTGTCTTCGGGGGAATCGAGAAGCTCCAGATGTCACCTTTCCACGGGCTGCTCGGGTTGGCGTCATTGACTTCGTCGATGCGCCAGTAATACGTTGCGCCCGGCACAAGGCCATCCGGGTAGGCGAATCCGGCAATGCCGGCCAGATAAAACGTGTCAGCCTGATTGCCGCAGAACCATTCCGAATCCGGCGTTGCCTCGTCGACAGCACTGAAGTCGTCGCCCAGGTAGACGTCATGCGAGACGGCGGAATCGCCCGGCCACCAGCCCAGGGTCACCCACGTATCGTTATAGAGCGCCCCATCCTCCGGACTGGGATTGGAGGCCTTTGGAGAGCTGAGTCCGGACATGACGTCCCGGATTTGTCCCGCAGTAAGCGCGACGTTGAAGAGAGCTACTTCGTCGAGCACGCCGCTAAAGAACTCGCTGGGCTCACTATCCGTGAACCGAGCACCGATGAGAACGGGGGTCGCTCTGTCCGTGTTCTGTGCACCGCGCTCCTGTTCGGCGTCGAATTCCCCATTGACGTAGATCTTCATTGTGGCGCCGTCGTAGGTGACCGCCACGTGCCCAAAGTCATCGGCTGGCAAGGTCATCGTGCCGGCGAACGCCCAGGGATCGACTTCCCTGTGAAATGAGACTGTGCCGCCTCCACCGACTGAAAGGATGTAGGCGCCTATGACGCCGCCGTTGAACTTGCCCATGACCGTGCCCCCGCCCTGATTCTTTACCCAGGCGGTGATGCTGAAAGGCTCGCTTCCACCGAATGCCAGGTTTTCGCTGGAATTGCGGATCTCAAGATAACTTGCACCGTCGAATTCAAGCGCGTGACGGAATTTGCCCTCCACCCATGCAGCGTTTTCTTTGAGGTCGGCATCGTAACCATGCCCCGAGTGGTCGGCGGCGACGCTGCCTGAGCCCTCGTCGAAAAGCCAGACCCCCTCGATAGATTTAGGATCAACTTGGCCGTTGCTGTGGGACGTACACATTAGTCCTGCAACGATGAAAATGGCGCAGGCTATCAGTTGTTTTCCGGTCGTTGTCATGGTCAGGGGCCTCCTACTTCTTTGTTAATGATATGCTGATGAGCTAACGTAATGCAGTCTATAAACGCTCCTATCACCCGGGATTTGCCGGCCGGGTCTCACTGAAACGCTCCTATAAACTTCACGTCTCTGATGGTACCGCAATTTCATCTCAATTTCAACAATAAACCGTCGATAAGAAGTGATTCGTGGAAAAGTTGTGAGTGTCCCGCTCGATGAGGCAGTTTCAGGCACGTTGGAGAATCATGAAATGGATATACGGTGTTTCGATGATCTGGCCTTCGGCCAGAGAATCTCTGCCCCATGGACCATTCGCAATGGTGTGTTCGGAAAAGATGTACCTTTCATAGATCTGCGCGAGTTGTAGGCTGAAACAGGATGCAGATCACCCCGTCTTGCTTCACTCACAACCTGCGTCCTCCAGCATCTCCAGCATCTTGTTCTGAACCTCGCCGCTGTCAGGTTCACGTCCGAGCTCTTCTTCCAAGTCATTGAAAATATCGTCCCAAGACATTTTTCTGCTCCTTGCTTCCTTCAATTCAAAAATTCTTGCCAGTTGCCCCTTTCTTATATCGGTGGCTTCTATATATGTCAGGCAAGTTGTGAGCAGAAAGTAACACAGTTCTTCTGGGTATTTCGTGCACCGGAAGGACGTGCCTCCGCGTTCCCTGCTCGGACGATATGAGTTGAGAACCAGAACAGCAGCAGGCGGCGATTAGGTTTGAGCCAACGAATATCGACTTGTGCACCAGCGCCTAAGATGCGCTGGCCACGCGCACTTGCACGCCGAACGACCACCAACTGGGTCATCAGCGTTCCTCTTTAAGCGTCGGGGCCGGCCCTGCGGACCGGCCCCGTCCTTAGCGTCTCACGGCCGGTACAGCCGGACATCGTCAATGTACATCGTCCCTGTACCGCCCACCTCCGGCATACCAGATTTGTCGCCCAAGCCGATCCCAACCTTGTCCACGTCAGTCAGGTCGATTCCTTGATCGGCGAAGTCCTGTAATGCCACGCGCCACTGTGTCCATGAGCGGACCGCCGTTGCGTCTGGATCATCGTGGGCCACGACGGCGGGCGCCCCGGTGCTGTTCGAGATCGCTATGTACAGCGGCTCGGCCGCATTGCCCGAACTGCCCCGGAACCACAACGACAGTGTTCCGACGCCCTCGGCCGTCCAGTCACGAGGCGCCGTCAACGTCAGTTGAGCCTCTGAATTCGTGACTGGGTCCGTATTGTCGTAAACCAGCGGCATGGATTGGTTGCCGCCGTGAACAATCGTTTGCTCGCAATACGGAGGAAGCAAGTAGCCCACCTGCGCACCGTTGTCGGCGACGCCGAAGCCGTCGATCCACGTTTGCCAAATAGCCTGGCCCGCTGCGTCATCGTCGGTATAACTCTCGAAGTCATCCACGAGCAGGAAATCAGCGGTGGTGAAGCTCCAGATCGGGCCTTTGACGGTGCCTGTATCGGTGACGGCGTCCACACGCCAGTAGTACAGCGTATACCAGGCGAGCTTGCCGGGATCGAGGCTCTCCGATCCGAGGGCTGGGTTGCCTTTGTATTCCGGCGAGCTGACATCGGCAGTGCGTACGGCTTCCTTATCCGGGCCGAGATAGACCTGGTGCGAAGTGGCATTCGTCGCCGCCGTCCAGCTCAGAGCCGTGGTCATTGCTACGTCGGCGGCCCCGTTGGCCGGTTGCGGATTGCCCACGGCGCCCGGCGTCGTGAAGGTCCAGACGTCGCCCTTGTATGTGCCGGCGCCGTCGAATTCATCGACCCGCCAATAGTACACCTTTTCCGCTTCAAGCGGGCCGGGATCATACGCTGGCAGGCCCGCCGGAGTTCCTGCGGTCGCATTGTTTACTTCGTCGTAGTCATCGCCCAGATAGATCGTATGCAACTTGGCCGCTAGGCCCGGCGTCCAGCTCAGAGTCACAGTCGTGTCTGCAACCGCTGCGCCATCGGCGGGGTTCGGATTATACGCTGACTTGGGCGGAATGGAGAAACTCCACACGTCTCCCTTCCACGGACTGTTCGGATCGGCGTCGTTGACCTCGTCGATGCGCCAATAATAGGTTGTCCCCGGAACCAGACCCTCGGGATACGCATAGCCGGGGAAGCCGGCGACATAGAACGTCTCGGTTTGGTTGCCCCGGAACAGCTCGCTCTCGCGCGTGGCGTTGTCCACGTCGTCAAGATTA
>JARRQQ010000438.1:0-8857 GCA_037381725.1 Sedimentisphaerales bacterium | reverse complement strand
GTTCATTGTCTCGAACATATCTAATATCGGGTTGATTCCTAAGGCCAACGCGACGATCACGGCGACTTGCTGGCCGGTCAGGCCCATTGTTTCCAGGATGATGAATAATAACATCAAACTGCCGCCGGGGACGCCGCCGGCGCCGATGGAGGAGAGGACCGTCGTAATCACCAGAATAATCAACGAGCCGAGGGTCAGCTTGATGTCGAACATGTTGGCGGCCAGGACCGCGAACATCGGCAGGTGAACGCAGACGCCGTCCATGTTGATCGTCGCGCCCAAAGGCAGCGAGAAGCTGGCGAGCTCGTTGCGGATTCTCAGCTCCTCCTCGGCGGTCTTGATCGAGACGGGCAGCGTCGCGGCACTGCTTCGCGTGATAAAGGCCATAATCATCGGCTCTTTGATCCGCTTGAGGACCGTCAGCGGATTGTGGCGCGTGACGATCCAGAGCAAGAGCGGGTAGACGCCGAAGATCATCACGACGATACCCAAGACGACGCCTAACGTCACGCTGACGTAAGGCCCGACGATCGAGGGGCCGTACAGACCGAAATTGACGATGGTCAGCGCCAGGACGCCGACGGGAGAATATTCGAGAATCCAGTCGACTAACTTGAACATAGCGTCCCGGCAGGCCTCCACCAAATCGCCCAGTAATTCCAGGCGCCTGATGCGCTGCTGGTCGCCCGCTTCGATCAGGACGCGGATCGCCAGGCCGAACATGATGGCGAAGACGATGATCGGCAGAAAGTTGCCGGTAGCCAGGGCCTCGAATGGATTGCGAAACAGGTTCAGCAACAGTTGGGAGAGCGTCCCTTCCGACGTGGCTTCCTGGGCGAGGTTTTGGGCTTCGGTCCCCGTGCCGCCGGCTAATTTCTGCCACGCATCCAAGTTCGAGCCGGAGCCGGGGTTGATGGCCAGCGCCAGGCAAGTGCCTAAGGTGGCCGCGATGAACGAGCAGAGCAGGTACCACAGGATGGTCTTGAGGCCGATGCGCCCGAAGCGTTTGATCGGCAGGCTGGAGGCGCCCACGACGAGCGAGAAGAAGATGATCGGTACGACGATCATCTTGAGCATGTGCACGAAGACCTGGCCGAAGGGGGAGATGTAAGGGATGATCTTCTCGGTGATTGTCGTGCCCTTCGCTTCGCCGCCCGTTGCCTGGGACAGAAACCACAAGACGGCCCCGATCAACGAGCCGCTTATGAAGCAAACGATAATCCGCAGAATGAGCGAGGTCTTGAAATACCACCGGAAGAAATTCTTTATCATCCGTCGCGTCCTTTTATTCCTGTGTGAACTCGATACACGAAACCGATCTTTCGGGCAAGATCGCCTTCAGCGCTTTGCCGTCGAAGGGGATGTCGCCGCGGCTGATCCGGCCGACCTGCCTCGGCTCGCCCGGCTCCGGCGCATCGTTCAGACGGCCTTCCAAAACATGGTGTACGGCCCGGCCTTCGAGCGGGGCGAAGGCGGAGACGTCGATGGTGACATCGATCGACTTATCGAAGCTTCGGTTAATGGCGTGGAAATAGACGTGCCTTTGGTCCGCGGTGGCGAGGGCGTCGATAGTGGCGACCTTTGGGGCCGGCTGGATGCCGCCCATGCGGTACGGCTGCTCGTACGTCGGGACATTCGTGCTGTCCAGGGCGAGCAATTTGTCGCCGTGGTGCTGCGAGTAGAACATCGTGATCTGGCCCGTGGGCATGTAGTAAGGCGGAACCTTGCCTTCGGCGTCCGCTCGGATGGCGTCGATGCCCCAGGCGTTGCCGACCAGCATGGACTGACAGCCGATCTGGATCACGTCACCCGCTCGCATGAAAGCGTGCAAATACCCGGCGGCACCGAGCCCCTTGGCGAAGCACGAATCCAGCGCGGGCCTGGGGCCGCGGCGTCCCCACCAGCCATTCCAGTTCCATTCGGTGACCGCGACTTTGTAGCCGAACCGTCTGGCTGCGTTGATGCCGGGGTGATTCAGAACCGATCGGCCGCTCGCGTCAAAACGTGTCACGGCTACCCATGCGTTCCAGATGTCACGTGCGCCAATCGCGTCCATCGGGATTTCGCGGCCAGCCTTCGTGACTTGGCTTATCGCCCACGGCGTATAGAAGTGCGTGGCGAAATAGTCGATTTTGTCACTGAGCTGCTTACGCACCTGTGGGACCACGCCGGACATATCGCCATTTTGTCCATCGACGATAATCTTAATGGATGGATCGACCGACCGCATCGCGTCGATGTATGCGGCCAGACATTCGGTGTAAAACTGAGGGGCCGTTTCAGGTGCAAGCTTCTTCAATTCTCGTATGAAAGCCCAGGTTTCGTTGCCGATCTGGAAATACTTCACTTTATAGGGCTTGGCACGTCCGTTTTTCGCCCGCAACGAGGGCCAGACATCCAGCCCTTCCGGCAAGTTGGCTCCAACCGGCGCATTGCAATAGGCGACTAATGCGGCGGCGTGTGCGGCGGCTTCTTTGACGGGCTTTTTCTTGAGCAGGGCGTGGCGGAAATTGACGACCAGCAGGGCCTCGGCGTTCACGTCTTCGCAGAACCGAAGAAACTCGTCATAGCCAAAATTATTGGTCACCTTGTGCCCGCGATGGCCCGTGCTGACGGGTCGTTCCGGCGTGTGGCCCGGCGCGTTGTCGATCATGTCGCACCAATCCAGGAAATCGACGTCGGTCCCGCCTGGAAAGCGGATCACGGGGACGTGCATTCGCGATAACAAGTCCAGAACGCGAGGCTGGAGCTTGTGGGTGCCCGGAACAAGTCCCCCTTCGATGCCGATCTCGCCCCAGCTCGGTCTCTCCATGAACTGGCCGAACAGGCGCGGATTGATCTCGTGCAAGACTCTTTTCTCGATGTGGAACGAAACGTCCGCCTGCGTCCGACAAACACAAAGCACAACACACAATGTCACGCACGTCCAGACGGCGGGCATAGTGCGGTCTACAAGTGGCCAGGTCACGGGCCGCACGGTGCGCCCCATTGGTCGTGTCTTCATCGGCATCTCCTATACCCTTTCCTTCGTGTGCGGCAAGTGACTTCGCGCTGAAGTACGACGTCCGCAAAGCACGATTCACGAAGCCATATTCTACGGCATCGACGGGTCGGTTTCATCCTCAAATTGTGGCTATTTCGCGTCGCCACAGCGATTTGGGGCAGAATTCCCTTGACTTGGCTGTGCCGATATGATATATTACACAGAGTGAAGATTGTTCCTGGGGTGGTTCATGGGGACGGTGGTTATCCTCGCGGGAGACTTTCCTTCGGTGCGCGAATCAGATGTTCTTGAGGTGTGTTCAGTCACCACGTCCCTCTCAGCGGCCGCTCACAGGCAAAAGAAAGGCGGAGGTAATGACAAGTCTCAGATTCAAACCGGTTCTTCCATTCGTTGTATTCTCGACAATGTCCCTGTTTTTGATGGGCTGTTCGGAGGCGCTCGAGCAGGAATCTCAGACGGTGAGGGTCGCTCCCGTGTCCGAGCAGTATAAGCTGGACCACAAGCTCGAAGGCAAGACCTACATCCTTGTGGCGGAAACAAGCACGGGAAAGGAACAGTACAGGTACGTGGTCTCCGATTCTCTGGCGCGGGCGATGAAAGAAGGCGGCTGGTGCGCGCCGAACGTCGAAGACTTGGGGGCCATTCCGTTCCTGGGGATGGACAGTAAGGTGGAGGTTACGAAAATCTGCGACGCCACCCACGAGGTGCTGTCATTCACGGATTTCGCCAACAAACTGAACGAGAGAGGACTCGGCGACAAGCTCGCCGAAATGAAGAAGTTCTACGAAGAAAACGGCATGTTCAAAAAGGCGGACCTCCAGTTCCTGGCGCAGGAGATCGGCGCCGACTATCTCGTTCTACCCTGCCTGCTCGACATCAGGCGGTGGAGCCAGGGGAGGCTTTCGGTGGTCGGAGTGAAGTTCCTCAACACGCAGATCGTCAGCGGTATGCTGGGCCTGGAAATCTGGGATACAAGAGCCGGACGGAAGGTCTTTAGCGCCACCTCCGATCTGACGATAGCAAACGAGAGGATCCGGGAAGAGCCGATTTCGATGGAGGAGGCTTTCGAGAGAGCCTGGCTGGGCATTATCAGCCAGTTGCCGGGGCAGTCACCCGTCACCGAGATGCACATTGCCGATGACGAAGCCGGTCCGCAAGGGACGGAAGGACGCGTCGAGACGCAGGCAACCACGAACAATGAAAAGCAAGATTCCGAGGGCAAGACGGTGGACTATGTCATCGGAAAACTGGTTTCTCCTGCGGTCGAGGATGTCTATGCCAAGCGGGACCCGACGCGATGCGATTGAAGGCGGCCCTAGAAGCGCGTTCAGAGACTCGGATCGAGCTTGGCAGAATTTGTGGGGCGGTTCTGGTTCTGGGGGCGGCGTTATCCTGCTCGTGCGTGCATCACCCATGCGACCCGGCGTACACGGGTCCGAGAGTGAGGGGCCCGGAGATCACGGGCTACTACGACTATCCCAAGCGACCTCCGTGAGGAACGCCGCTACGTCGTCAAGAAAGTAGAGTTTCCCTCGGCCCTCAACGTGTTCAATACCGAAAACATCAACGTCGATTATTACATGCAGAAAGAAAAGGGCAAGTTCCCCACAGTTCTCCTTCTGCCGATACACGGAGTCGACTTTTCCGTGACGAGCTTCGCCCGACATTTTGCGTCCCACGGTTTCAATTGCGCCATTGTGCACAACCGGAAGACCCGTTTAGAAGACAGCCAAAGCGCCGAAGCGGTCGAAGACTATTTCAGACAGACCGTCCTGGACAACAGGCAGGTCCTTGACTATCTGGTTGAAAGAAACGAAGTAGACAAAGGCAAACTCGGCTGTTTGGGTCTGAGCCTCGGCGGCATCAGGGCCAGCATCCTGTCAGGTGCCGATGAACGGCTAAAGTGCGCAGTTGTAGGTCTTGCCGGCGGCAGTATCGCGGACGTAACGGTGCTCTCTCACAGAACTCAGATCAGAAAGCACGTGAAGGAGCTGGCTACAATTGGCGCAAGCCCGGAGATGGTTCGTACCGAGCTGTTCGACAAGGTTCTTACAGATCCCCTCAGACTGGCGCCGTACGCGGACGCCAGAAACGTCCTGATGTTCATCGCCAGATGGGATCAGGTTATCCCCAGAGAATGCTGCGACCGCCTGTGGGAATCGTATGGAAAACCAGAGGTCATCTATCTCCCCGCGGGACACTATCTCTCGTTGCTGTATTTACCATACATCATAGACAAATCCCTGGATTTCTTTGAAGAGAAATTTGATATTAACTGATGACAATTGACTATAGCCCGCAACCAACGGGTCAACGTTTCAATGGTCAGTTGTCATTAGACAATTTCTTTGCCACAAGGAGTTCAAATGCAACGTCTGATCTTGGCCTCTCTTCTCTTGATGCTGGCCGGTTGCAAAGTCTATTTCCAGCCGAATTTTTCTCTAAGAAGAACGAGATGGAAATAGAAATCGCGCTGAAGGCGTCCCGCTCTTCTCAGAGACTCGATACTCAGGAAATTAATCGGCCTGCATCCTGAAATGCTTCAGCACCCAGTTAACCTGGTGTTGGACGATCTCGGGAGTATTATTTCCGCCCGGCTGAAAGTCCTCTCGAAGATTCAGCGAAACCTCCAATCCGAGCTTGTCGGTCTTCTCTTTGAGGAAGAAGCCGAATTTCGGGTGGTGGATATGTTGCTGGCCCGTCGAATTGTCCGGCAGCGGCTTGTTGGCCTGCGGGTAGAATAGATAAAGCGGCGGATCGTCAGGCGTGGCATGATTGATGATCGAGGCGTCCTCGAACAACTTTGTCAGCTCCGGACGGTTCAGGTCTTTGTCGTCTTTCATACGGTAGAACAGAATCAGCGCCTCATGAATCCGCCTGGTGTGAAACAGCTTTTCGATCACGCGGGGGTCGTAAGAGGTTTGTCCTCCGATGCTGACGGCGCAGGTAATGCGTGTAGATTGGCGGGCGATGGGATCCTCGCTCGTTGGATCGGCCAGATCGTCGTGGTACAACAGCCACATGCTGATGCCGGCTCCCGCTGAGCCGCCGCCGCACGCGATCCGGGTCGGGTCGATATTATACTGCTTAGCCCGGTAGCGGATGGTTTGCAAGCCCCTGGCCGCATCGAGCATTTGCATCGGATAGGGTCCGATGTCGGTGAGTCGGTAATTCATGGATGCGAAGGAAACGCCATGCTCGTTGAAACGCCGAATCATTCTGGAGTTGACTTGGCGCTTGTCCCCGCCGCGAAAACCGCCGCCGTGAATCCAGATGAATAGCGGCGTAGGTTTGTCGCTTTTCACCAGGTAGAAGTCGAACGCTTGCTTCTCGTGCTCGCCGTATTTCTCGTCCGCATGAGTCGGCTGCACGCGTCCTGTTTTCACCGCAGGCGGTTTCAGATGTTTGTCGAAAAACTCTGCGGCCATTTGAAAGAGCTTTTCAGGGTTTTCCTCGCCGCCTCCGAGTCCGTGACCCGCCCCCTTTACGACGCGAAGTGTGACGTCGACGCCGACTTTCTTCAAAGCGCTGTAAAGCAACTCACTTTGATGGAGCGGGACCAACATATCCTTGTCACCATGCATGATAAGAAAAGGTGGAGATGGAGCGGGACCAACATATCTTTGTCACCATGCATGATAAGGAAAGGTGGATCGTCTTTTGTGACGTAGGTGATTGGATCGGCTTTCTTCACGAGCGACTTGTAAGGCTCTTTTTGAATCGGCCCTCCGACCAGCAAAGACTCAGGCGAATTGGCAGCGTTGTGAACCAGTGAGCTGCCCTTAAGCATGTGCGCATCCATCTGAAGGAAGTCCGTGGGGCCGAACCAGTCGCACACGGCTTGCACCCGGCTGGAGTATTGATGGTTCGCCTCTGTGTCGAACTCTTTCACGTCGCCCGCCGTGCCTAACAGCGCGACCAGGTGCCCCCCGGCGGAGCTACCCCACGCACCGATGCGGTTGGCGTCGAGACCATATTTGCCAGCATTGGCCCGTACCCAGCGCACCGCGGCTCTGCAATCCTCGATCTGGGCGGGAAAGATCGCTTCGCCGCTCAGACGATAGCCGACGTCCACGACGGCGTATCCTCGCTGGACCATCGGTCGCGCCCGGCCGCCGGAGCCTTTGCTGCCGCCTCGCCAGCCGCCCCCGTGGATCCAGACGATAACCGGTAAAGGTTCAGAGGATTTCGGAGGTAGGTAGAGATCGAGCAACAGTTTTCTGTCCCCCGCCTGGGCATAAACGATGTCTCGCTCCACTCTCACATTAGGCGCAGCCGCCGCACCGGATCGCTGTCGCCCGGTCGACAGACGCAATCGACGAAAAACCAGTTCTTCTTTTAGGCTGACGAAGCCGTCTTTGTCCGTATCGATTCGATCGAACAGTTGAGACATGCGGTTTGGGAACTCATCCCGCGAGAGTTTCCCGTCTCTGTTCTTGTCCCGCCGGACGAAGAACTTCTCAGCCTTGCTCCGCAAAGGGTTTGCGGCACTCTCTGCTTTGACTCCCGGGCGCTGTATCGCGGTCAGTACGATTGCCACAAGTAGTATTGTTCGTGTTGCCCTCATTGTTCTGAGCTCCGTCCTCTTACATGGATCTCTTGACCTCAATCGTCACGGTCTTGACGTTGTCCTCAGTATTCTGCTCTCCTGCAACTGGCGGGATTTCGACCTTGAGCGTATGCTTGCCAATCGAGGCGTTGGTGGTGTCCCAGGTGAAGGTGACGTTGCTTGTTGTTTCAAGTGGCCCATAGTACAGGTAGGCTCGCCCAATTGCGTGATTTAGTCCCTGCGCTCCTAATAGAATATCGGTGTAGCCGTCCTTGTTGACATCACCAACACCAATTTGAAAGCCGAAGAAATCAAGTGTTCCGCCTTCTCCGTCAAAGACATGGTCCCACTCTGTATCCATCAGAGTTTTGGAATTTCCATAGAAAGCATAGACACGTCCATGGGCAAACATCCAATCGGGATACCGGAACGTGCCCACCAGGAGATCGCCGATGCGATCGTCGTTGAGATGCCCACACTCAATCCAGTCCCCTAGACCTCCTTTTCGCTCGCCCTCAAGACCTATATCTGCCTTGTTTCCATCAAAAGCCGTGGATCCCTTATATATGTAGATACGCCCCTTAACATCTGTGCCCCCGTATCTTGCGCTTACGATTACCTCCGCAAATCCGTCATTATCAATATCGAATATGTCAAGTGCTGACCCTAAATTGTCTCCTGAATTCTCCCCTGTAAAGAGCCAGTCACAGTCCGTATCCATCTTCTCCTTTGGGTTGCCAAAATAAAGGTACGCCTGTCCTTGCTGCTCCTCACCACCTTCTCGCGCTCCTATTAGGATGTCTCTGTATCCGTCACCATTGACATCTCCTCCAATGGCCATCCTGTGACCGAAAGCAAAAAGCTTCCCGGCGTTCTTGCCGTGCAAGGTGACCTCTGTCTTCATACTCATAGGATCGCCTCCCCAGAAGAGATGTGTACGTTGACGGAGCAGTTCACCTACAAGTACGTCACAATATCCATCGTTGTCCACATCTCCCGTTGTAACGGTCGCAAAGTATCCTCGATGACCTGCCTCCTTTGGCCGAAGCACTATATCGGCGACGTTGTCCATGTGAGGTCCACCATAGTAAATGTGCACGTAGCCATCTCGAATCTGACCTACGATCCCCCCTGCACCGATTATCACATCGTCATAGCCATCATGATTGACGTCCCCAAAACTACCAGACTGATTGGCAAACCCATCGCCAACATCGTCACCAGTGAAGACTACGTCGGCCACCGCATCCATTTCTCGGCCACCATAGTACAGGTATGCACGCCCCCGGTCATTCTGCCAGCGA
>JARRQQ010000437.1:0-4508 GCA_037381725.1 Sedimentisphaerales bacterium | reverse complement strand
TAGTCTTCGACGACGCTCATATAGCTAATAATCCAGGCATTCGGTCACTCTGGCCGCTTAGCGAGGCCATCTCTGGCATGCCCACACGACCTGTCGTGGGTCTCTCCCTGGCCTTGAACTATGCGATCTTCAGCAATCGCACGGCTGGATATCACATCTTCAACCTGGCCATTCATCTTCTGGCGAGTCTTGCTCTCTTTGGAATTGTAAGGCGGACCCTTCTTAGCGAGCGCCTGCGGGCCAGATTCGGTGAGCACGCAGCCGTGCTGGCCTGGTTGACAGCGGCAATCTGGGCGGTACACCCGCTTCAGACGGAAAGCGTCACTTATCTCATTCAGCGGTGCGAATCTCTTATGGGTCTTTTTTACCTGCTGACGCTATACTCGGCGATACGGGCGATCCAGTCTCGTCGGTCCGCCGTATGGTCCGCTGTCTCGGTGCTGTGCTGCGCTCTGGGGATGGGGTCGAAGGAAATCATGGCCACGGCCCCCGTTGTCGTGCTGCTGTACGACCGGACATTCTGGGCCGGATCGCTTGTCTCGGCCCTGAGGCGCCGATGGGGCTTATACGCGGGATTGGCAGCCACGTGGATTATTCTCGTCACTTCGATGTGGATGGGCCCGCACCTCGGAAAATCCGTGGGATTTTCTACCGGCATCCGCCCGCTGGACTATGCGATGAACGAATGTATCGTCATTGTCCATTATATTCGCCTTTCCCTGTGGCCCTCGAACTTGTGCATTGACTATAGCTGGCCGATCGTCCAAGACTGGCGCCAGCTTGCCCCGGCAATTCTGCTGATTCTGACGATGCTTGGGATAACGGCATGGGGATGGATTCGCAATCGCACCTGGAGCTTTTTGGGGGTCTGGTTTTTTGGGATACTCGCGCCCACGTCGAGTTTTGTCCCGATCAGAGATCTGGCGTTCGAGCACCGAATGTATCTTCCCCTGGCGGCTTTGGTGCTATTGTTTGTGCTAATCGCATTCTTTTGCTTCCAATATGTAGCGAAACGACTTCACTTGAGCGCGAAAACATCGGCCGCCAAGGTCAAGGAAAGACTGATACGCTACATCCCGGTTATCTTCACGACAACGATCCTCACTGCGCTGACGATAAGAACACTGTACCGAAACGCGGATTATGCGAACCCTGTGCAGCTCTGGGGGAAAGCTCTCGACATCTCGCCGAATAATCCCCGTGCTCTGGTGAACCTGGGATACTCATTCGATCAAGAGGACAAGCTTGACCAGGCGGCTAAATGCTATCGCCAGGCGCTGCAGCTTCTGCCCGATGAAGCGGCGTGGGGCAAGCACGAGAGCGGCATAGCCGCCAGTGCGATGAACAATCTGGCCTCTATCCTGACGAAACGGGGCCAACTCGACGAGGCGACGGAGTATTACGAGGAATCGTTGCGTATCGAACCTGATTTTGCGCCGCCGATAGTCGGGTTAGCGTGGGTTCTGGCCACACATCCGGACCCCCGGCGCCGAGATCCTTCCAAGGCACTGGAGCTTGCCGAACGCGCCATGGCACTGATGGAACGTCCGGGCGCGTGGCGTGCGGGATGTCAGAACGCATGGCACTTTGACCGGTTGGCCGCCGCCTACGCGGCAGCGGGAAGATTCGAGCAGGCCCGGAGGATGGCGGAAAAGGCGCTCGCCTTGGCCTCAAAAGAGCATAATGAGAAACTGGCTGGCGAAATCCGCAAACGGCTGGAGCTCTATAATCAAGGCATGCCTTACCGAGAACCAGGACAACCCGCAAGTACTTCCGTATCTGCCAACGAGATCGTCTCTGAAGGCACATAAGTTCCCATTCTTTCCAGCGACATCGTTCCCGACGCAAGGCGGTAGGAAGTGGTCCTGGTCCGCGTGCCTCTACTGCACCAGGCAAACCTGGGTCGGTGAATTTCCCTCGTTGCGCCCATCGTAATTGACGTGAAGGGCGGCTGTCCCCCTGATCAGGGCGCTGCCGCAGAGAATCTGGTTGCCGGTGTCACCCAAATCGCCCTCCAGGATCATGTGGACGGGGTCGGGCAAATAAATCGTCCCGCTGATATGGAAGTCGCCGTTGCCGCGGAGATGCACGTTCGGCGTGCTGGGCATGTCAGGGTCCTGCCAGATGGCAATGCCGTTGAGGCCCTCCACCAACGACATGTCGGCGGGCGGATGCTGCTGGTTGTACCAATCTCCGGGAGAATCGATGTCCAGATGACCTCCGGTGATCTCAATCAGGCCATCCACCGGCGTGGGAAGGGGAGAACCGGTGCTATCGAAGGTTTGCGTCACGTAGCACGTCGCGCCCGGAGCTATCAGGTTCCCACCCGTCATATACAGGCCGATGTTGTTATTGCTCGGGTTTTGGCCGCCGCCAAATATAAAGACGTTGCCGAGGAAGCCCAGTGCGGGGTCCGGCTGAAGCGTGATCGTGTCGCCGTTCTGAATGGTCATCCCGTTCGGGTAATATCCAGGCTGCAACGTGACGTTCGCTCCCGGATTAATCGACGTCCAGACAGGCTGTCCGGTTGTCGGGTCTATCGTCACCGTGGTCCCCAGCCCTACCGTATCACACGGGTCGCCGGGCCCGGCGGGCACATACGTGGAACTCCCCGAGTCCCACTTGACGTAGCGCGTCGGGATGATGGGCGAGGGTCCCTGAATCAGCCCGGGCAAGTTCAGGCGGGCGCCGCCTTTTGTTGACTGAACTACGTATTGCTGCGCGTAGGGGTCCGAAAGCATATCGGTGGCCAGCGGGTCGGCGATGGGCTGGATGCCGTCCGAATGGTCCATGACCGGGAAGCCGCCCGTCTCACCTATTTGCGCCGCATTCGCAAAAATGCTCTGCCAGAGCGGGTCGTCGGGTTCAGGATCGACGGTGCCCACCACGTTAAGAAATCCGGCATCGAGCACCGTATTTTGCTGGACTCTGGCCCCGGCCCCGGGGTTGCTTTGCTGCATAGAGGTCGAATTGACGTGGATACCTCCTCCATCAAGGTCAATGATAGGCCCACCGCCCATATCCAGTGTCTGGGTCGGATCGTTGGACAGAACGATCAAGCCGGCTCCGTTGGAACTATTACAGAAGCCGATGGACGTCGCGGCCGCATCGGCCGTACGGACGCCGACGATCGGCCCCCAGAGAAACCGAAAAGCCGGCGCCCCTATTCCGGCCAGAGCCGTGTTGCGACGAGCGATGACCTTGACCGCGTTCGGGGCATCGAGCGTCGGCACGAAGGTCTGCGTGGTGCGGACCCATCGGCCAACGACGGTATCGTAACTGGAATAATCGTACGAACCGTTGGCGTTTGTGGGGAAGGTCGCCGGCTGCGTCGGTATCGCCCGGAGCGTTACCGCCAGATGCTCGGCCGCGTTCTGGAACCCCATGGCGCACGCCTTTTGACGCGTAAAATCCGCCGTCTCGGTCTTCACGTACAAAGCGCCCGCCAGAGCCGCCGCGTCAGCCGCGTTCTGGAGCTGGTGCACGTTGAGCGCCAGTTTGCCCGCATCGATCGAAAGACCGACGAAAAGGATCATCACCATCACGAGAAGAGCGGTCCAAATCAGAACAACTCCGCGCCGACGGAGGAGCCTGCCTGAAGGCCGCCTGCAATAGTCGCGAGATAATTCATTTCCTCCGCCCGACCCCGGACGCAGCACAGAACCGGGCCGTACCTCTGTCGCAAGGCCTTTGAATCCCCTTGTCCGCATACACACCTCCTGCCCCCTCGACATACTGTACACCCTTCCATACCAAAATTCAGCGCTAAGAAACTGTATTGTACTCTAAAAGGGACAGGCATGTCAAGCCTTTTTTCTTCTTATTCTGTGTACAGGAGGGCATTTTTTTCGGACCTGTGCCCGGCTATAATAGGGCAAAAACCCCTTTCTTTAAGCAATGAGTAGCATTTCTGGCGGTCGGAGCCGGGAAAACGCTGAAATCTCAGATATGTGCGGATTTGACCCAAAAAGGCGCCGTTTTCTCATCTTCTCATTGTAAATCTTCCAAACCTGGTTATGGATGATGCCGATGAAGGGGGTAATATAGATAAGTGCATCCAAATTGTTGTATTAAAGATAGGTATAAATTTATTCTCTTTCTTTGGGATTTTAGGTTGACTTGGCTGGCGACATGCAGTAAAATTAAAAGCTGAATACACGAAGTTGAGAAGGATAGAGAGAACTTGAGGTGGGGTGGGATGTGATCGTGGCTTTACGGAGGAAGCACGTCAAGACGTTTTCCTGTTGAGAGATTGTGAGCCAATGGCTTTGACCGTTTTGTTTAGGCGTTTAGAAAGTGACCATTATTGTTGAGGAGGTACCAGAGATGAAAGCTGTGTTGAAAAGATTCCTTAAAGATGAAGAAGGGTTGGAGCTGGTGGAGTACGCCGTGATGACCGCGCTGATCGTCGCCACCATCGTTGGGGCAATCGTCGCGCTCGCGGTGGCGATCCAAGGTCGCTTCCAAGGCGTTGAGGCCACAATTAGCAGTATGACGTAAGATTGGGG
>JARRQQ010000436.1:4567-6421 GCA_037381725.1 Sedimentisphaerales bacterium | reverse complement strand
GCCTCGAACGCACCCATGTCCGGCCCATCGCCGAAAAAGTCGTCATTGAAATTCGCGATACGCAGCCCAGCATCGAAACCTGGACTCGCTGGCGACAGATCGTACCGCCCCCGCGCGCCCCGCGACTCGTACACGGGACGTCCTTTGATTCCGTGCTTTTCCTGCCCCTCCGCGGGAACGATCCTGCCTGAGTAGAGATCAGAGTCGTAGTCATTGTCTCTTGACCGGTCACTCCGCTGTGAAATGGAGTAGCCTCGATCCGCAAAAACGTGCCAGATATTATTGCGTGAGACGTGGTCGATCAGCGCACCGCCCCATTCCGACAGACCTATAGCGTATCCTTGCCAGCCGGACTCGCTGACCAGGTCCACCGTCGAAGGCTGAAGCAGCGTATTATGAAAAACGTACGTCCGGCCTCCACCGAAGCCCGACCCTACCCCGGCCTTGAGGAAAGGCCCGCCTTCGGGTCTATCCGGCGCTGCCTGCGAAACCGCAGTGACGTTGCGCCAGATGTACAGAGGGCCGATATGGGTCGCTGCACTGGCGACGGCCACCATCGAGTGACTGATGTAGTTGCCCCAAATTCGCACGTTACAGTTGGCGCCTTCGGACTCTATCGCGTCATCCCAGCAATTCTGCAAGCGATTGCCGTAGATGTCGGAGTCACGGTCGGGCGAGCCCAAAGCACTGAAGTTGTGCCCGCCTCCGATGATGTCGTTGTAATAATGGTTCGGGTCCGACCAGATATCGTTGTAGCGAATCACGTGATTGCCGAGCGTATCGTAGAACGTCACCGCCTGTGGGCCGAGCGGGTGCCATCGCCTGTCTTCTCTGTCGGGGTCCAGCCTCTTTCGATATTCGGACCAGCTATTGGTATCGTATCGGGGATGATGAATCTTGCAGCGTTGAATGATGATCCGGCAGATCGTCGGATTGAACTCGTCACGTTCCTGTGCGAATACCGCCGCGTCCATGTCCCGCCCCCACGTCTGGTCTTCCCGCTCGTCGCGCCGCCCCCAGCCCGAGATATCGCATTGTTCGATGACCACGTCGTGACAGCCCGGAAAGATGCGGATACCGTGAGTCCCGGCGTTCTTGAGCGTCAAGCCCCTGATTACGACGTAGGAAGCGCGAACCTCGACACAATAGTCTTGTTTACCCGCCACGTCGACAGTCGCCGAATCGGCATCCGCGCCGTGCGTATAGAGAACGTAACCCTGGGCCGAACCCGATTCGCTGATCACACAGGTCTCGGCGGACTGCTTGGCAAGCGTGACAGTCTTCCCGATGGGGAACGTCTCAGACCAGGTGGTCGCGGTGATGACTTGCCGCTGCTTGCCATTGTTCAGGCTCAGCTCGATCTTATACTCCGTGGCGGGCCGGAGATTCACAATGCTCCCGCGATACTGGTGCGAGTGGCTCAGCACCGAGAGTGTCTCTTTCGGCGCGTATCGGTATCTCTCAGCACTGAAGAGCCTCTCGAATGTCTCAGGACCGCGCGCATCGTACCAGAGCGGCAGGGCGCTCTGCCATGTGGCCGAACCCTTGGGCCGGTATCGAACTTGACACGTATTCTCCGCCGAGCCGCCTTCAACATTCCAATAAAGGCCGATGCAATGAAACGTCGGTACCGCGCGGGGCGGCTCCGCCCTGCAAAATGCGGCTGTTGCAAGCAGAACCGATGCAAAGAGCCAGAATTTGCTTTGCCTTATAGTCATTCGTGCCATCACCTGCGGACTCCTTGAAGAAAAACGGGCCGCCTACTTCTGCTTTGGAGCCAAAATCTGAAACTCACAGATGGTCGGCCCTTCAATCGCGTCGAGGATGTTCAAGCGCACGCGTTGCACCTTCAAA
>JARRQQ010000436.1:0-4509 GCA_037381725.1 Sedimentisphaerales bacterium | reverse complement strand
AGGCTTGAATTTGGCCCAGTAGTCGGACCCGATCCTCTTACCCCGTACGAACGTCTTCCACTGCGCACCATCCTTGTACTGAATCTCAAATTCTCGCACACGGTCGTACTCTTCCCGGATCCTGACCTGGTCGAACGTAGCGGGCTTTCCCAAATCCACATCGAGCCATGCCTGCTTGACGCCGTAGTCGGTGGCCCAGCGCGTCGTCGGATCGTCATCCACGGCCTTGTCGGGCCCGTGCATCGGGAGGTTCTGATAGACGGTCGAGGCCCGGGCCGTTTTGCCGCAAGCGAGAGACCCCGAGGGCAGGCTCGCGGGGGCAATGTCGCCAGCCGGGCCGTCCAGCTTAAGCTCGATGATCGTATCCAACTCCCGCTGGCAACTCTTTGGAAGGGACACCTCGATAGTTTCGTCGGTCTGTTTGACGCTGGCTTCGCCGCCAGTCAGGACGTTGCTTGCGATGATCTTCTTCGGGATTGCGGGCAGAATCAATCGGTCCTCGGGCCAGTCCAGAACGTGGACGTAGATGGAATTGCCTTTATGCGTGCTGGCGCCCCACGTGCCCGGCCTGAACGGTCCGCCGCGCGTGCCGTAGATCGTTTGCCCGTACTCCTTGAGCCAAGCGCCCATCTCTTTCAATCGCTCAACCTGTCGCGGCTCGATCCGGCCATCCGGCATCGGCCCGACGTTGAACAGAAAATTGCCGTCCCCACCGACGACCCTCACGAGTGTATCGATGCATTGCTTGAGCGATTTCATCTGGTCGTTGGGTTTCCACGCCCATTGCCGGCAGATCGTCATGCACGTTTCCCAGGGGCGGTCGGTTTGGAACTTTCCGATTCGCTGCTCGGGCGTGTCGTGGTCCGCGGGCAGGCCGGCCCGGTTGTTGATGATGACGTGAGGCTGAAGCTGTCGAATCATCTTGATGAGATTCGGCGAGTCCCAGTCTTCTGCCGTACCGCCGAGGCCGTCGAACCAGATGATGTCCACCTTGCCGTAATTGCTGCACAATTCCCGAAGCTGGCCGTGCAGGTATTTGATGTAGTGGGCGTGGTTTTCGGTTCGGTAGTCCGGGTGGTGCCAATCGACGGGCGAGTAGTAGAAACCCAGCTTGAGGCCGGCTTTGTGACAAGCGTCGGCCAGCTCCTTGACGACGTCGCGCTTGAACGGTGAGTTGGTGATCTTGTAGTCCGTCAATTGGCTGTCGAACATCGAGAAGCCATCGTGGTGCTTGGACGTGAAGACCAGATATTTCATCCCCGCGTCCTTGGCGATCTGCACCCATTCGTCCGCGTTGAATTTGACGGGATTGAACTGCTTGTAGAGATTGTCATAGACCTCGACGGGAACAGACCCTGTGGTTTTGTCATTTCGCCCTCGCCGCTCGCCGCCGCGAGACCATCCGATCTCGGTGCCCTTCAAGCTTACCGGTCCCCAGTGAATAAACAGGCCGAATCTCATCGCCCGCCAGGCCTGGACGTCCGCGGCGCTGGCGTGGAGATAGTCACGGGAACCCTGTGTCGCGCCCGGAGAGGCCATACAGAGGCAGATTGCCAACCCCGCGCACACTACAACAAGCCTTTTGGTCCATTTATCTTGTGGCATAGCCTTTCTCCTTTCAGTTTGCATCAATCTGTGCTTGCTGAAGTGATACTATAACAGAAAGTCTTGGGACTGTCTGCTTTCTGCTGTTTAGAAAGCTGACTGTCCCTCTTGTGAACGTGAGGGAACGTGAGGGACAGGCACCTTTTGACGGAACGACGCCATCAAAAGGAGCCAGTCCCAGATTTGGCAATCGTCGTATGGGCGGCGTCGAACATGCGCACCCCGCCGCGGTCGAGCTGCAGGATGAGACCTTTTTCGGGATCGAGTCCGATGCAGTGGCCGGTAAAGGTTCGGCCGTTGAAGATAAGGGTGATTCTGTGGCCCAATTGAATGCTGAGCTGGCGCCAGCGGTGCGTTACTTTTTCGGTGTCGGTTTGGGCGATCTCAAGCCAGTCGTCGAGCGAGGTAAGCAGCCTCTTGGCCAATGAGACGCGATCCGTTACAGAGCGGCTTTCAATATCCATGCTCGTCACGATCGGCTGCAACTTTTCAGGGAAAGAATCTTTCCGCTGGTGGCAGTTGACCCCGATACCGACAACGTAGACACATTCGCTGCGGAGCGATTTTGCTTCGAGCAGGATACCGGCTACTTTTTTGCCGCTCAGCACGATGTCGTTCGGCCATTTGATCTTCGCCTGATCCCTGGCTGGTTTGCCAATAGCTTCAGCGACTGCCACGGCGCAAGTCAGCGAAAGTAGCTCGGCGCCGAGCTTGCTTTCGGCCTCCTCACGGAGGACGATCGAGCAGAGAATACTCTCTGAACGCCCGCTGTGCCACGTGTTGCCGGCCCTACCCCTTCCGGCTGTTTGCTCCTCGGCGAAGACTACCAGGCCATCGTTTTTTGCGTTCTTGGCGTACTCCACGGCCACGTCGTTCGTGCTGGACGTGCTCTCATACACGAGGATCTTTCCGCCGATGCGTTTGGTCTTCAGGTTCGCACTGATTCTATCAGGGTCCAGCAGATCGGCGGGCGAACGAGGCATGGCGCTACCTGTCGAGCCCGATGTCAACGGCCTGGGCTGAATGGGTGATGGCTCCGACGGCGATTCGGTCGATGCCACACTGGGCGATGGCCGAGACGTTGCTGAGCGTGATATTTCCCGATGCTTCGAGCAGCGGCTTCTTGCCTTTGCCGCGCATGGCGTCGCGCATCTCTACCGCGTGTTTGAGCTGCCATTGCCCCATATTGTCGAGCAGAACGATGTCGATGCCGGGGATTTCCAGGACGTAGTTCAACTGGTCGTCGACGTGATCGACCTCCACGGCGATGAATTTGGCGCCTTTGAGCCTCCTGGCCTCATGGATGACCTTACGCAGCTTCTCCTGAAAATCCCTGCCCAGCTCAGCCAGATGATTGTCCTTAATCAGGACACCGTCATACAACCCGAGTCGATGATTGTAGCCACCGCCGCAACGCACCGCATACTTTTCGAGGATCCGCCAGCCGGGCATTGTCTTACGGGTGTCGTAGATTCTTGCCTTCGTGCCCTGGATGGCCCGAACGTATTTGCGCGTAGTCGTGGCGATTCCGCTGAGGCGCTGGAGGAAATTCAGCATGACCCGCTCGGCGCTGAGCATGGGACGCAGCGGCCCTTCGATAACGCCGAGCTTGCTGCCGACGTGGGCCGCCTCACCGTCGTGGACGCGGACTTTGAGATCGAGTCTCTCGTCGTAGCATTTGAGAATTTCGTGGGCGATATCCATTCCGCACACGATAATCTCTTCCCGCGAGACGATGGTCGCTTTCGCCGTATCGCCGTCTTCAAACAGAAGCGTGCTCGTTAAATCCCCCCGTCCGAGGTCTTCCTCAATGGCCATCTGAATAAGAGGCCGGACTTGTGCAATGCTGATCTTTTTCATGCTATTCAATCTACAACAACAAACCAGCGCTACTTGTCATTCCCGCAGAAGCGGGAACCCATTGACAGCGTTGTCTCCCCGGATCCCCGCCTTCGCAGGGATGACAAGGTGAATCAACGCTTCTTGGTGCGATTCATCGCACCCTACTCTCTTGTCATTCTCCTGGATTTGCGGACACCTACCCCTCGATGGGAGGACTGCTTTCTTTCCAATTCTGCACGAACCTGAGTCTTGCTTTGATTTCGTACGGTTCTGCAGCGATCACAGATCAACTTGTTTGGGCAGCCCGTGTCCGAACCACAGCTCAAGCATGGAAATATTTTTTCTCTAATTCCCACTGATTATCACCTCCTGTGGCTGGCACAGAAAAATCTCTTTGAGATCAAGCTCTTTGTTCACCCTGTTCACTGCTACCATGATTTCAAGGCTCACAATGTGTTGAAAATTGTAGCTTACTAACGCATCGGCCTTCCAGAGCGTAGCAATGGCAATGTGCAAAGCGTCAGCCTTGAAATCCGAAGGGACTATTCTTCGGTCACAGGATGTGTCAGCAAGTCTGTCCGCTTGCTTTCCTAAGCTAACCTTGACCGCTTTCAATTTTGCCGTCTCTACTTTTTGCCAGAGTCTCTTGGCGATGTGTTTTGGTGCCGCTTCTATCTCCTCGACGGTAACCCATGAATAGGCTCCAAAGAATTGTCCATCACCAATCAGTTTCAGGAGCAGTTTAGCTTCGGCAAAACGGCTCGGGTTACTGTGATTCAGTGACCAGCCTAACACCGACGAATCAAGATACAGCCGCAACTTTTTCACTGCAAGACCTATTCCTATCAGCCGCACGATCACGGTGATAATTTCACAGACCGACACAGATGTACTACCATGTAGAGCCTGTCCTTCAACTCGTGGAATTCCTCTTGGGCATTTCCTGCCTGCTCTCACCGTTTGGGCGAAGAGCTTTTCTTTTTGGCTGTCTTCTGCCTCTTCGTGGCCAGGAAGTCACTCTTCTTTCTCTTCGAGTCCACGATGACCAATTCGGGCAGCTCT
>JARRQQ010000435.1:4536-9614 GCA_037381725.1 Sedimentisphaerales bacterium | reverse complement strand
ACCACAAGCTCCGGCACGCCCATATGATCGGAATCACCCCTCAGATCATGAAAGACGGCATGTGCAGCGATTATGGCGAGATTCAGCGGATCAGCCGGCTGGTCTATGAGAAGGTCAAGGACGCCAGCAAGATTCGCGTCGTGACCCAAAAGGGCGGCGACTTCACGGCGAAATTCAGTCCGGAGCTTAAATGGATCGTCAGTGACGGCGATATTCAGCCCGGCCACTGGGACAACCTGCCCGACGGCGAGGTCTTTACCTCCCCGCTCACCGTCAACGGCACAGTGGTCA
Source organism: Sedimentisphaerales bacterium (assembly GCA_037381725.1). Classification (GTDB taxonomy): domain Bacteria; phylum Planctomycetota; class Phycisphaerae; order Sedimentisphaerales; family Anaerobacaceae; genus JAFGTG01. The sequence continues at coordinate 9,323 of JARRQQ010000435.1, read as the reverse complement.
TCGACGGGTGTCTCGGCGACTTCTTCGCCGAGCGGTACGGCTCGCTTGAGAACACGCCGATTATCGTCGAGGTCAAGGACGGCCGGGCCGTAAGGGACAGCCTGCGCTGTGACGACGAAGCGCTCAAGGAAGAGTTCGGCAAGTACGTCTTTGAGACCGACGAGAACAGCAACCGGGTGGGTGAGTTTGCCATCGGCATGGGACAGCAAAGCCCACGTAGACGGCGTCATCAAAAACCCCACCATCCACGTCGACGGCGAAACCATCATGGAAAATGGTACATTTCACCTCTCAGAATCTGCATGAGTTCAAAGAACCAGTCCTCATTGAACAGATTTTGCAGACGAAATATGTCATTTGTCTGGATGGGAAAGCAAGAGATCAGCCTGTCCAGGAATTATGAATATCAGAATTCGACCCCGTATTGCAGTAGGATCTCGTTATCATACTCGCGGGTGTTTGATACGCCGATCTGGACACCAGCCCCGATGGTCTGATTTTCACGAACGCGGAATTTCAGACCGGGCAGAATATAAGCGGAGGTATAGTCCTCGGTGATTTCTCCACGGACCTCAAACACCGGGTAAAGAAAGTCAGACGCTCGGAATACGAAAGCGCCTTCGTACTCGGCCATGTTGTCTTCCGGATTGTAGTGCATGTTCCCATTGAACGCGACAACCGGTGGAAGTGCTTTGTAGATCCCAAAACCGAACAACCCTTTATAGTCGTTGTCAACGTCTTCGCCCGTCGGGATGCTGACCTGACCGAAAATGCTCGTGCCGAAGTTGTGGTCCGGCGCGACGTACGTGTTGTACATAAGCATGACTTCCGAATACGATTCCTCGCGGACCGCATCGTTGCGAATGTGAATGCCAAGATTCGGCAGCAGACCCGCTTCAATGTGCGCGGCAAAATCTCCCTTCGAGTCCCCTTCGTCTATCTTTCTGTGCAGCGCGGTGAAGCGAAAGCTCGCGGTCCCCACGGGGTCGGCCAAAGACATGTGGGCAAAAAAGGGATGCACAAACAAGTCTTCATCAGCGTCAGAACCGCCAGCGTCTGCTCCATAAAGGCTGTGCGGGACCATCATACAAACAAACAGTAAGAAACGCGCGTAGTCTCTTCATTGGCAACTCCTTCACTCGGGATAACGCGGACAACAGGTTCGTTCCTCGAACCATCTACCTGTTGGCTCCCGCATATAAGGCCACGATTGTAAGACGCGACAGCGGAAAAGACCGTTGGGATTATGCTAATTTGCCGTAGGCAAAATACTCAATCCCCCTGACGAGCGGCTCCGCACGCTTGGGCTTCAAAACTGTCAGCATCTTTGTTATAATTCTGTCTGTAATAGGGAGCAATTGAGAAACGGATAGTCTATGGCGTTGCCGGTGGTGGCTATAATTGGGCGGCCTAATGTGGGCAAGAGCAGTCTGCTGAACGCGCTGGCGGGGCAGATGATTAGTATCGTCGAGCCGACGGCGGGCGTGACGCGAGACCGCGTGAGCACTATCATCGGGCGGGACGAGCAGTACTTCGAGCTTGTCGATACCGGTGGCTATGGGATCGTCGATAGCGACCGGCTCGAGAGCCACGTCGAGCAGCAAATCCGCCAAGCACTCGAATCGGCGAATCTCGTGCTTTTCATGGTCGATATCCGCGACGGTCTCGTGCCGCTGGACGAGACCATCGCCCAGCTCCTGCGCAAGAACGATCTCGACGTCATCGGCGTCGCCAACAAGGCCGACACCGCTAAGATGTTCCCCTCGGCGGCGGAGTTCTTCAAGCTCGGCTTCGGCGATTTTCTGTGCGTCTCCGTCAAGAACAGTCTGAACAAGGCGGTCCTGCTCGACAGGGTCTTCGACAAGCTCGCACTGGACGAGGGACGAGAGGTGAAGGGCGGTCGGCCCCAAGAGCCTGCGATGAAGATTGCGATTGTCGGTAAGCGGAACGCGGGCAAGAGCACGCTCGTCAATGCTATGGTCGGCTCCGAGCGGGTCATCGTCAGCGAGACGCCGGGCACGACGCGAGACGCCGTGCCGCCGGGGTTAGGAAGAAGAGCCGGATCGCCGACAGTATCGAGTTCTACAGCTACGTTCGAGCGACGCGATCTATTCAGCGGGCGGACGTCGTGCTGTTCCTCATAGACGCAACAGTGCCGGTCTCGCAGGTCGATAAGAAGCTCGCCAAGTTTATCGGCGCTGAATATAAGAGCTGCATTATCGTGGTCAACAAATGGGACTTAGCCAAGGACGCGGCGGCGACCGATGACTATGCGGAGTATCTCACGAAGCTGTTGCCCGGCTTGAGGTACGCCCCGCTGGCGTTCACCACCGCGACCGAAGCTAAGAACGTCCAGAGCGTGCTCGATTTGGCGGCGGAAATCTTCAAACAGGCAACAACGTGGATACCCACCGCTAAGCTGAACAAGGCCTTCGAGATCGTCAAACAGGAGAAAATCGGCAAGGTGAAGGGCAGCGCCAAAGGCTGGCCGAAGATTTATTACGCGACGCAAATCGCCGTCAACCCGGTTACGATCCTCATGTTCGTCAATCGTCCGGAGCTGTTCGAGGAAACCTACCTGAGGTTTATCGTGAACCGATTGCGAACGATGTTACCCGCTGAAGAAGTGCCGATCCGGCTACTTGCCCGAAAACACAGGGCGTAATTCAGCCGATATGGTATAATGGGCAGAAAAGGGTATCAGGGTATCAGGGTGCAGGGTAACAGGACATCAGGTTATCAGGCATGCTTGGTAGACGTCCAAGAATCACCTGATATCCGGATAAACTGATTCGAATTCTCAGACATGAAATAGGTGGGGCTTGGTCATGAACACTCTTTTGCTCATGCTTGTGTGCGGCGTCGGATACCTGGTGGCCTACTACACGTACGGCCGATTCGTGGCGCGAAAAATATTCAAGCTCGATAAGGATAAGCCGGTACCAAGTGTGGAACTAAGGGACGGCGTCGACTATGGCGATCCTCTGGGTTTTCTTTGGCTCGATCTTCATGGGGGCCGTGCACGATTTTGGGGCGCTCGTCGTGTCCTTGCGAAACGAGGGAAAGTGCATCTCAGAGGCGGCCGCCAAGTATATTAACATGCGCGTGCGATTCATCTTCTTCGCGGTGGTGTTTCTGAGTCTCTTGATTGTTATCGCCATATTCGGGGTTGTGATTGCAGCCGTCTTTACCCGGTTTCCCAGGGCTGTCATTCCCGTGTGGTTCCAGATTCCTATCGCCGTGTCGCTGGGCTTTGCCGTCTACAAACGAAGCGCCAACGTGGCGCTCGCTACGACGATGGCCGTGGGGGGGATGTACGCGTGCATCGTTTTGGGCAGCTACGCTCCGATCAAACTGAGCACAGTCTTCGGGATTCCACCCACCGGATTGTGGGTGATCATCCTGCTGATTTACGCCTGGGTGGCCTCGACGTTGCCCGTCACAACGCTGCTCCAGCCCCGCGACTACATCAATGCCTGGCAGCTCTTCATTGCTATGGGTCTTCTGGTGGGCGGCGTTGTAGTCTCGTCGTTCTTCGGCAGCCTGCCGCTGGTGGCGCCGGCTTTTAACAAAGCCCTTCCGGCTGACGCTCCACCGATCTGGCCTGCGATGTTCGTCGTCATCGCTTGTGGCGCGATCAGCGGTTTCCACAGCCTGGTCGCCTCTGGTACCAGCGCAAAACAGGTCGCCAAAGAAACCGACTCCCAACTTGTCGGCTATGGCTCGATGCTGCTCGAAAGCTTTTTGGCGGTACTCGTCCTGGTCTGCGTCGCGGCCGGTATCGGCATGGCCTTGACGCTCCAGGATGGGACGGTCTTGACCGGAAAAGCCGCGTGGCTACATCAGTACAGTGCCTGGATCGGCGAAAAGGGTCTGTCTGACAAGATAGCACCGGTCGTCGTCGGCGCCGCCAATATGATGGCTAAGCTCGGTCTGCCCCAAGCTGTCGGAATCACGCTCATGGGCGTGTTCATTGCATCTTTCGCCGGTACGACTCTCGATACCTCCACGCGAATCCAACGCTACGTCGTCAGTGAGCTGGCAACAGACCTGAGGATTCCCTTTCTAGCCAACAGGTGGGCGGCGACCACTTTCGCCGTGCTGACGGCCGCGGGACTGGCGTTCGCCACGGGAGCCAACGGCACCGGCGCGATGAAGCTTTGGCCTCTCTTTGGGACCGCCAACCAACTCCTCGCGGCATTGGCTTTGTTGGTGGTCACGCTGTACCTGAAAACCAAGGGCGGCTTGAAGTTTGCGGTCACGGGTCTACCCTGTCTGGTCATGCTGGTCATCACCAACTGGGCGATGGTTAAGAACGAGATCGCTTTTCTCACCAGTGCGAAGTATGCGAACGAAAAATGGCTTCTCGCGCCCATCGGCGCGGGAATATTTGTGCTGGCGCTGTGGATGACCGTGGAAGCCGTGATCGCTTTCGGGCTGCCGCGTCCTATGGGCTCCCTGCAGCAGGCAGAGGAACTAGCTTGAACCGAGCGATAACGGGTGCCTGATTCAAGGCGATGTCACCCTTGCGAAAGGAATCCTCGGGGAAGTTGTAATGGACCTCTCTGCCTTGTTCCTGCTGGGCCTTGCCCTCGTCGCGATCATAGATGTACAGGATCATTTTGGGTTCGTCCTGTCCCTCGTATCTCGCTTTGGCGTCAAGGGTCGCCCGGATAGCAATAAGGTCCATGACCTGGGTGCGGTTGATCAGTTCCACCCTGTACCGGCCATGGAGATTCTCGCTGAAACAGTACCCGATCGTCGCGGGGATAACCTGGAAACTCTTC
>JARRQQ010000435.1:0-4530 GCA_037381725.1 Sedimentisphaerales bacterium | reverse complement strand
TTCAAACGGTCCTCTTCGGGCGGTATCCTGACGTCTACGGTCGTGCGCGACTCCCGGATTTGACCGTCGGCCAATATAATCTCGGCCTTTTTCTTGACCGGAGCATCCTTCGCTTGTTCGATCTCATCTCGCGTCAGGACGACTCTGGCCTTGTCTCCCGGCGGCCACGAGTCCGGCACGAGGATGTCGACCGTCGATGGCTCGACGATGCTCTCGACGCTCAGCGGCGCCCCGCTCTCGTCGTAGCACTGGATGCCCAGGGGCTTTTCGCTGAGCTCCACCACATTGACGCTGATCTCGGCCGGGTCGCACGATTCCACAGTCAGGCCCGAATCCTGCAATTGGGCGCTCTTCTGGAAGAAGGCCTGAAGCTTCAGCGGCTCATCGCCGTTAACCAGCCCCTCCTTTTCGGCGTCGAGCGGAAAAGACAAATTGAATGCGTGACTCTCGATTCTCCGCTTTATGTTCGTGATTCTGGACGCCGGGCCTTTCAGTACAACGTGGCTGACGGTCGTAGAACGCTTGCCGTCGAAACTGATCCACAGTTGCGGGCTGGACTCGGCCAGGACGACGGTCGCGCCGCCCATGTCATACGTCTCGTCGAGCGCCAAGTCTGTCCAAACCCAGATCAGGACCGTCAGAAACGTCACAAGGGCTATCTTGCTGAATTTAATCTTTCCTAACATCGTGCTTCGCCTTCAAAATCTCACGTGGCCCGGCTTAGGAGAGCACACCAGCGAGATGCTTCTTCAACGTCGATTCGTCCAGGTTCCGGATAAGCTTTCCATTCTCAGCGATGGAGATAATGCCCGTTTCCTCGCTGACCACCACACAGACAGCGTCCGAGCCTGTCGTTATGCCGATCGCCGCGCGATGGCGCGAGCCCAGTCCGCCGCCCTCCTCACCGGCCAGCTCAGCCAGAGGTAGCTGGACCCTGCCCGCGATGATCCGATCCCCGCGTATCAGAACCGCCATGTCGTGAAGGGCTGAGCCGGGATAGAAGATGGTCCGGAGCAGCTCGGAGGTCACCCTGGCGTCGATGCGGACGCCGGTCTCGATGAATTCACCCAACGCGACCCGTCTTTCGATCACAATGATCGCCCCGATCCGGGTGGAGGAAAGCTCCACCACCGCGGCTACCAGTTCCTCCACCGTCCTGGAAAGCGTCTGCGAGGCGCTCGACCAGAAATGACTCTGACCGATGCGCATCAGCGCTCTTCGCACCTCCGGCTGAAACGCGGCGACCGCAATAATCAACACGCCGACCAGAAAACCGTTGTACAGATACTGTAACCGCTCGAGGGGAAGCCGCCCGACAACCAGCTTAAGGACCAGGAACCCTACCAGAAGAATGAAGATCACAGCGCGGAACAATCGCTCGCCGCGCGTACCTTCGAGAAAATCCACGACCCAGTACACCACCAAACCGATGAGAATCAGCTCGGGAAATATCCAGAAACCATGCCCCGCGACTCGGATGAGATACAGGCGTATTTGTTCGATGAGTGCTTCCACAATGCAACGTCCCTTTGCTTTCGTCGGGTGCTCAGGATGACGCGTGTCGCGCTAAAACAAGGCTATTGTAGTAGATACGGCGCGCGCTGTCAACGGAATTTCTCTTTCGCGGGTGAGGTATTCTTTGCTTTGACGGGCGGCTTTCTCTATAATGGCGATGCTATTTGTCAACTAAAGTGATACGACTTTGCGATTCACAAGGCTCCGGCAGGAAGCTGGGTGGCCGAGGAGCTTTGCTTTCAATGACGCGCTGCACTGATCTTAGGTACGAATCGTGAAACGTAGCCGAATCAACAGAGTGATGCAAATCCTCACGACACTGCAGGCAGGGCAAAGCTGTACGGTCGAGGATCTGTCCAGAATGTTCGGCACGAGCCGACGGACCGTCTTTCGCGACCTGAAAGAGTTGCAGGCCATGGGGGTGCCGTATCACTACGACCCACGGACCGGCCGCTACACCATCGAGTCCGGCTACTTCTTGCCGCCGGCGGACCTGAACCTTCAGGAGGCCCTCGCCCTGCTCCTGCTGACTCAGAAGGTTAGCCACCAAATCCAGTTGCCGTTTAGAAAGTCGGCCCTGCTGGCCGCGTTGAAGATCGAGAGTAACCTGCCCGCCGAAATCAGAGACTACTGCACCAACGTGCTGCGCCATATCTGGACGCGGACGGACGCCAAGGCGCTCAGCCGGCAAAACGCTCGATTCGATAAGATCTTCGCCAGGCTGCAAAAAGCGATCGCGAAGAAACAAAAGGTAAGCGTGATTTACCGTCCGCCCTTGGAGGAAGAAACGATAACCATCGAGCTGTGCCCTTATCACCTGCTCTACGAAAACGGGGCATGGCACATATTGGGTCGTACGAGCCTGCACGACAAGGTGCGCACGTTCGAGCTGAACCACATCCAGGACATGCAGCCGACGGGTCAATGTTACTTGGATGACGAGGACTTCGACGTCTCGGAGTTTCTCCGTCGGGCGTGGTCCACGGTTCCGGAAGGACAAATCCATCACGTTAAGTTGCTATTCCTGCCCAAAGTAGCCGATGACGTCGCCGAGGTTACGTGGCATCACTCGCAGAAGGTCACACGCAACGACGACGGCTCGGCCCTCGTGGAGTTTCGCGTGGACGGCCTAAGTGAAATCACCTGGTGGGTCCTGGGCTACGGAGACCAAGTCCGGATACTCTCGCCGAAAAGCCTCCGCAAGAGAGTCCTTGAGATCGCGGAGAACGTGGTCAAGATCAACGAGAGTACGTGAAGCCGTCGTCTCCCCCCGTGTCGCAGGCATCTCGCCCGCAGGTCACGCGGGCAGCCTGCCCGCTGTGAATGACAGCCTGGGCCCGAGAGCCCGAGCAGATATGATTTTCATTTGACCGAAGGCATTCGTCTTATTACTCTTAGACATTACGCCTGAGCTTCTCGTCCGTCAGGCCGGTGTCCGACGCATTATATCTTCCGATAAGAAATTACAGGAGGTCTTCTCATGACAGAAAAAATCGTTCAACGACGTCAGTTCCTGAAGCGGGCCGCGGGCGCGACCGCTGGGGCGGTGGTCGTCCCATCCGTGATCCCGGCGTCCGCGCTAGGCAACGCCGGAAACGTAGCGGCGAGCGAGAGAATCACCGTCGGCTGTATCGGCGTCGGCCCGCAAGGCAGCGGGGACATGGGCAATTTCCTCAAACAGAACGACGCCCAGGTTGTGGCGGTCTGCGACGTCAAGAGCAACGTGCTCAAAGGTGCTCAGGACCGCGTGAACAAGTACTATCGGAAGACCGGATGCGCCGCGTACAAGGACTTCCGCGAGCTTCTCGCCCGCGACGATGTCGACGTAGTGCTCGCGGCTACGCCTGACCATTGGCACGTGCTGGTGGCGCTGGCGGCGGTCAGGGCGGGAAAGGACGTCTACCTGGAAAAACCGATGGGATTGAGCCTCGCCCAGGACCAGGCTCTGAGGGCGGCCGTCCACCGGCAGGGCAGGGTCTTTCAGTTCGGGACGCAACAGCGATCGAGCCGCAACTTCCGCTTTGCCTGCGAGCTCGTCCGGAGCGGCCGGATCGGCAAGCTCCACACGATCAACGTATGGTCGCCGGGCAGCAGCCAGGGCGGGGACCCGACGCCAGTGCCCGTGCCCGGGTGGCTCGATTACGAAATGTGGCTGGGGCCCGCTCCGTTCACGCCCTACACGAAGGACCGCTGCTCCAACAAGCTTTGGTGGTTCATTTCCGATTACGCCCTCGGCTTCATCGCCGGCTGGGGCGTGCATCCTCTCGATATCGCCCTCTGGGGTGGCGGCGAAAAAGTGGCCTGCCCCGTCGAGATCGAGGGCAAAGGCGTCTGGCCCACCCAGGGCGTGTGTGATACCGCTATGAACTGGAACGTCGTCGCCAAGTACGACAGCGGCGTGACGATGAACTTTACCGGCAATCCCTATCCCGAGCAGTGGAAGAACCGCTACGGACGAACGACCGACCACGGCACGGCTTTCGAGGGCACCGAGGGCTGGGTCCATGTGGACCGTTCCGGCCTGAACGCGAGCCCCAAGGAATTGCTGACGACGGAGCTTGGGCCGAACGACGTCCACCTGTACGAGAGCAACAACCACGTACGGAACCTCCTGGATTGCGTTAAGACCCGAGCCGACACGATCTGCCCGATTGACGTGGCCGTCCAGGCGGATATAATCTGTCAGATCAGCGACATTGCCATCCGGCTTGAGCAGAAGCTCAAGTGGGATCCGAAGGCTGAGCGTTTTGTGAACAATGACGCCGCCAACCGCCGGCTGTCCCGGACCATGCGTAGTCCCTGGACGCTGTAAGAGATGTCGCTCGTGACTCGGGACTCGTTTTGTTCGAGCGACGAGCGACTATTCGTAATTGGAAAATGGGTTTTCAAGGAGAAAGAAATGACAAGAAAGCTCGCACTAATGTTGCTGTTGATGAGTTTGCTTTTCGCCGGGTGCCAGATGGTGCCATGGGTATCAAAATGGCAAAGACTTTTCGACGGCAAGAATCTTACCGG
>JARRQQ010000434.1:0-5264 GCA_037381725.1 Sedimentisphaerales bacterium | reverse complement strand
GTGTGTCTTCGACGTTCATCTGCACGATCATGTCGCCGTAGCCCTCGTGCCACTTGCGGTATTGCTGGACGCGTTCGGCCATATTGGGGGCTTTCTTGATCTTGCCGTTCGAGTCGAGCTCGAGTTGTGGGTCGATACCGCAGACGTTTTCACCGCAGACGATGGTAACGCCGGCAATTCCGGCCCCGGCGGCAAAATGTTCCCAGTTCTTGCGGGCCACGTCCGTCGAACCTAAAGCCCCGGTAAAGACGGGCAGGCGCATTTTTACCTTGGTCTCGCAGCCATACTCGGTCTCCGTATCGACCATCGGAAACAGCGTGTTGTCGGGGTTACCCTCCTGGCCATCAGGCAGGCCGTCGGCGCCGAGCGCATAGCCCATGATATTCAGGTGCGAATAATCGATGGGGTAGTTCTTGTCGCCGCCGGCGGTCAGCGTGCCGAACGGGCCGGGGTAGATCACCTCGCGCCCGCGGAAAGTGGACTTGAAAACCTCGCAATTCCCGCGGCAGCCGTCGATACAGCGCGTACAGATGCCCGATACGGGCGAGACGCTCCTCGAGCGGTTCGCGGTCTGGGAGACTTCGTTGGCATTGGGTTGCTGCAAATTCATTCTCATTCTCCTTAAAATGTGTTGAAATATGGATTTGTTTACGATCAGCAAGAGCGATACTATAATGCCGCAGATGGGCAAGGCAATATGATGGTCGCTTATATGAATCATTAGAAAAACTAATAATGGATGTAGAAACGCTGAAGATATTCTGTGACTTGGCTGAGATGAAGAGCTTCTCGCGGACCGCCGAAAAGCACGTCCTGAGTCAATCGGCGATCTCACAACAGCTTGCTCAGTTGGAGCTTACGCACAAGTGCCAACTCATCAACCGCAAGAAAAGGCCCATCGAGCTGACGAGGGCGGGCCAACTTTTATACCAAGCCGCCAAAGACATTCTCGAGAGGTATGAGCAATTCCAGAATGAGTTGAATGCGCTGAGACGATCCTCGACGAGCCGGATCAACGTGGCGGCGATCTTCAGCATTGGCATGCATACACTGCCGGAGTACGTCAAGACCTTCATGGTTCGTTATCCGGACGTCAACGTCCACATCGAGTATCTCAGTGCCGCCAGAATCTACGAGATGGTCCTGGCCGGCGACGTGGATATTGGCCTGGTGGCAGTTCCCAAACGCGACAAACGGCTCGATGTGTACGATTTCGAGGATGAGCCCCTGGTCCTGGCTTGCAGCCCGAAGCATCCGCTGGCGTATGGGTCCGAGGTGGACATTCACAGGCTGCAATTCGAGCACTTTATCGCCTTCGAGAAGGATGTTCCCACGCGCGCGTGGACAGACAGTATTCTGGAACGTTATAATGTCGTAGTGCGCCCAGTGATGGAGTTCGACAATATAGAGACCGTAAAGAGAGCCGTAGAAATAAACTCAGGAGTCAGCATACTGCCTCAGACGGCCTTACTCCAGGAGGTGGGTGACGGGACGATAAAAGCGATTCGTTTCTCGAATGAACGATTCGTCAGACCGACGGGTATTATCCTGCGCAAGGGCAAGATGTTAAGTCAGGCTGGGCGATATTTTCTCGAACTGCTACGTAAGAAATCCAGAGAGCGAATGACAGACAACACATAAATACGAAGAAAACGCTTCTTGACGTTCTGCCCGTGTTCATTTACACAACCGGCCGCCCAAATCGACGGATTCACACAGTGATCTCCGTGAGGGCGAGAGGGACAAACTAAGATTCATGCAGTGGTACGGCTATGCCGATAAAGGCAGTGATATTCGATCTCGATGGGACGATCACCCAACCCTATTTCGACTTTGACGCGATTCGGGAGGAAATGGGGCTGGCCAAGGATTCGGGGCCGGTTCTGGAATCGATGGAAAAAATGACGCGCGAGCAACGCCAGCGGGCTGAGGAGATCCTCTATCGTCACGAGCGAGAGGCGGTCGAGCGGTCCAAGCTTAACCCCGGGGCCGAACAGACCCTTTCGAGCCTTCGGGCCGCCGGGATTCACATCGGCGTCCTGACGCGGAACAAACGAGACAACGCCTTCGCGATAGCCCGCAAACACCGTTTGCAGTTCGACGCGGTTATCGGCCGGGAAGACGGGCCAGTCAAGCCGGATGCGTTCGGCGTTCTTGAGTTGTGCAGGCAATTCGGCGTCGAGCCAGCCGAGACGCTCCTTGTGGGCGATTATCTGTTCGATCTGCTCTGTGCCAAGGCCGCCGGCGCGGTGGCCGTGCTTCTGGCCAGCCACCACGATGCTGACGATTTCGCCGAGCACGCGGACTTTTCTATCCGCCAGATAGGCGGGATCATGGATATTATCGTAAACAACAAAGGGTTGCGGCGCGTAGAGAAAACGGAAAGGTAGATGTATGGGAAGTGAAAGGTTAGTGAAAGTGTTGTCGCTTTTCCTCGGGTTGGCGGGAGTATGTTGGGCCGGCCAAGGGGGAAAAGGCTGTGAGCCGCGGCAGAAGAAGGCGGAAAATGATCCAGTCAACACCATCCTGGAGAAGTTGAACAAGACGACCTCGGAGTTGACGTCCTTCGAGTGCCAGATCGAGTACAAATACTCCCAGCCGTTGCTCGATTCCGAGCGTCTCAGTAAAGGGACGCTATACTATTCGAGATGCGACGGAACGTCGATCATGCGGATCAATTTCAGCACGTTGCGCCAGGACCAGGAAAAGGAACGCGAGTATATCGAGCAGTATATCGTGCTGGACGGCAAGAAACTGAACTATCCCGGCCACGAGTTCCGAGGAATCTGGCTGGTGCACCTGGACTACCAGATCGAGCAGGCGCAGTACTACCAGTTGATCGATCCGAACGATCCGAACGGTTCACCGGACGTGTTCGATCTCATCGGCCGGGAGATGCCGATGGTCGGTTTTTCGAGGATTGACGACCTGAAAAAGCAGTTCGACGTCAGGATCGTCCAGCCAAAGCCCGGCGGATCGCAAGATTTTACTCAAGTGCGTTTGGATGTTAAGCCGAATTCCGTTTATAAAGATGATTTTGTCTCGATTGATTTCTGGATCGACAAGAAGCTGGGATTGCCGACCAAGATCATAGCCGTCAAGACGGAGCCGGAGGCTCCATTTGGCGATGTTGAGGAGATAAAGCTACTCAAACCCAAGATGAATAAAGGCATAGACAGGAGTGTCTATGAGTTCAAGATACCCGAGAGTTTTGGTGAGCCGGAGATCACCCCCCTCTCGGTCAAGGGCAGGTAAGAGCCGCATGGATACGAGGACTTTCGACGACGAAGCCTTTCGCAAGTTGCTTTCGCGGCGTGCTCGGACCTTGTTGGGGATCGTCAAGTACATATCGCAGTGCCGTTCGGGCGATCAAATTATGGTGCGCCCGCTGATGGGGGAGTTGCTGTCGCAGTCAACGCAAATCGAAGAACTACTAGATGCCTACGGTGCCGGGAGCTGTTGCCAGTGGTGCGGACTCCGCTCGCTGACAGCGGCCCTGAAGCATTTCTCCGACGCGAGCTACGAGTTGCTCCACATCCTGCACTCCCTGCCCACCTACCGTCTTCTCCACATCGAGCAAGACTTCATCGAGGCGACACAAAAGGCCCTGGCTTTCACCGCCAATGTTCTTCTGCGGACAGCGGACCAGATGCTCATCAAGGCCGATCAGATCGGGCTAACGATTCCTTCGCAAGCCTCACGCGAGAAATCGTACAGCGAAGGGCTCCCGGCCGGCCGGCTGGCGACCCATTGCAAAACGCGCCCTATCGAGACGGTCGCCGAAACCGTCACGCTGCTGACCACCGCCTTCCTGAACCTCGCGGCTGACAGCGCTGACGTCCGCACCGCCAGTCGAGCCAAACCGCGGGAGTACGCTTCCTACATTCGCAACTCCGTCAGTGAAGAGAAACTGCGGAGCCTCGAGCTACGATTTCACAATCTTCAATCGCTATATGATACCTACGTCTCGGGCTCGACCGCAGCGGAGCTCGATCCGGCTTTACCCGTTCTCCGAGGTCACATCAGCGTGGTTTTTCATTTGCTGAGGGTGTCGGTGCTGTTCGTACACCACTATGAGCGACACGTAAACAAACAGCCGTGCGATTCGGCGCTCCGTGCCAGGCCGCTCGTAGAGGCCGAAGAAATCCTCGACGTGCTGATGAAATACGCGGTGACGCATATCAGCCTCTACATCGGCTGCGCCGAGAATCTATGTCGCGAGATGCTCAAACGTTACGCCGAGGTCGGCTGGATCGAGGTGCCCGTGCCGGCTTATCGCGGTTTTCACGTCCGCCCGTCCACGCTGATTTCCAAGCTCGTTCGCCACTACGGTAGCGAGGTGCAAATGGAGCTGGACGACAAGGTCTATGACGCCAGCTCGCCGCTCGAGCTTTTCCGAGCCAACGAGAAGATCAACGCACAGAAAAGAAAGTGGCTGGCCGCTGACCGGCAGCAGCAAGCTGATCCTCTACGAGCAGCCTTTGCAGTTGCCGGACATACCGTTCAGCCAGGAGGGAACGTTGCTGGAGAAAGTGGTCGACACGATGGCTCAGTTGCTAGCTGTGGGCAAAATCGACGCGCGATCCGATTTGGAGGCTAAGTTCATAGGCGACAAGCGGGTCCTGTTCGATATCAAGCTGCTGGCCGAGTCTGGCTACGGCGAAGACAACTTCGGCAACAATATCCCTCTCCCGGAGAAGCTCTCGTACCTGCGCCGCTGAGCGCATCGCCGGACGAGCGGTCTCCCGTGAAACCAACCGACAAGTAATAGGAACGAAGCGAAAGATGCCCAAGGGAATCGTCATATACCATTCGAGAAGCGGAAACACGAAGAAAATGGGGGAAACGATCGCCCAAGCGATGAATGACGCCGGCGTGGAGACCCGATGCACGTCCATCGATGACGTCAAGGTCGAGGAGCTGCTCGACTACGACGCGATCGTTATCGGCTCGCCAACGTACTACGGCCAAATGGCCGGGTCGATCAAACGGTTCTTCGACGAGAGCGTCAGTCTGCATGGCAAGCTCGACGGCAAGGTAGGGGCGGCCTTCGCCAGCTCGGCCAACGTCGGCGGAGGCAACGAAACGACTATCATGAGCATCATCGAAGCGATGATTATCGCCGGGTGCGTCGTGCAGGGTGATCCCCAGGGCGATCACTACGGGCCCGTCTCCATCGGCAAGCCCGACGAACGTGTCGAGCGACAGTGCCGACGGAGGGGGCAAAGGATCGCCGAGCTCACCCGCAAGCTGACGGCCTGACA
>JARRQQ010000433.1:0-4536 GCA_037381725.1 Sedimentisphaerales bacterium | reverse complement strand
CTCTGTGGTTATAATTCGTGTCCCGTCGCTCCCATTCGACCTCGCTCAGGGCAAGCTGTGACTGGTGTGTCGTGTCCGGCTACTGAGATTGCCGCGGCCCTTCGGGTCTCGCAATGACCTGTTCGGACAGATTCTTCAGCTTAGCTCAGACGCCGTGCTGAGCTTGCCGAAGGACTGCCAGTATCAATCCGTGTGAATCGGTGTCAAAAAAATATTTGAAATTCTTGTTGCGGGCGGGGATTTGGTCGATATAATTTGGCATATGGGTAAGAACTATCCAACTCATTCCGTCATTCGGGCCATTTTGGGCCTTAGCCTGCTCCTGCGCCGGTAGGCGCAGAATATTACCTCCCTTACAACCTGTTCCCTATTGTCTTTTGCCACGAATTTTCGCGAATTCACTCGAATTTAGCTTTAATTTGTGCCCGTTCGCGGCTATTTCTGGCCCTTGTCATTGACTACTGACTCTGTGAACTCTGTGCTCTCTGTGGCAGAAAAAGGAGAAAAAGAAGATGTCCAAAGAAAAAGTTGAGATTTTTGATACGACGTTGCGTGACGGCGAGCAGGCGGCCGGGACGCGGTTGGGGGCGCGGGAGAAACTCGAAATCGCCCGGCAACTGGTCCGGCTGAACGTCGATATCATCGAGGCCGGGTTCCCCGCGTCGTCGCCGGAGGATTTCGAGGCCGTGCGTCTGATTTCCGAGCAGATCGAAGGCCCCGTCATCTGCGGCCTGACCCGGGCCCGGATCGACGATATCGAGCCTTGCCGGAAGGCGCTCGCCAAGGCCAAGCGCCCGCGAATTCATACGGGGATCGGCGTCTCGGACGTTCACATCGCGGGCAAGTTCGCCGACGACAAGTACGGCAAAACGATGGGCGAAAAGCAGGCGACGATCCTGAAAATGGCGGTCGAGGCGGTCCGGCATACGGCCCAGTACGTCCAGGATATCGAGTTTTACGCCGAGGACTCCGGCCGGGCTGACCGGACGTTCCTCTACGAAATCCTGGAGGCGGTGATCGACGCCGGGGCGACCGTGCTCAACATCCCCGACACGACGGGCTATTCGATCCCCGAGCAGTGGGGCGCCCTGATCCGCGACATCCGCGCCAACGTGCCGAACGTGGCCAAGGCGACGATCAGCGTGCATTGCCACAACGATTTGGGCATGGCGGTGGCGAACTCGTTGGCCGGGGTCAAGAACGGCGCTCGCCAGGTCGAAGGGACGATCAACGGCGTCGGCGAGCGGGCCGGCAACGCGGCTATCGAGGAGGTCGTCATGGCGATCCACACCCGCCGCGATTTCTTCGACGAGGTGGAGACGAACATCAACACCCGCGAGTTCTATCGCACCAGCCGGATGGTGTCGGACATGCTCGGTATGGCCGTGCCCGCGAACAAGGCGGTCGTGGGCCATAATGCGTTCGCGCACAGCTCGGGCATCCACGTGGACGGATTTTTGAAGAAGCGCGAGACGTACGAGATCATGCGGCCGGAGGATATCGGCTTCGACCAGAGCCGCGTGGTGCTGACGGCGCGCACGGGCCGGCACGGCTTGCGGCACCGCCTCGAGGAGCTCGGCTACAACCTGTCCAAGGAAGAGCTCGACAAAGCCTACGAGCAGTTCTTAGGCGTGGCGGACAAGAAGAAAGAGGTGTTCGATGAGGACCTTGTGGCGATCATCAGCGACGAGATTCACGCGATTGAGCACGTGTACGAGCTGGAGTACCTGCACGTCGCTTCCGGGACGGGCACGCTGCCGACGGCGAGTGTTAAGATGAAGACCAAGGATAGGACGACGCAGGCGGCGGCCTGCGGGGACGGGCCGGTCGATGCGGCTTATGAGGCGATCCGGGAGGCGACGAACCTGTCGCCGAAGCTGGAGAATTATACGATCCGCGCCGTCACCAGCGGCAAGGAGGCGCTCGGCGAGGCGACGGTCCGAATCGTGGACAACGGCAGGACCTTCGTCGGCCGGGGCATCTCGACCGACATCATCGAGGCCTCGGCGAAGGCGTACGTCGATGCTATCAATCGCATGGTGGCCGTCCAACGCATCACGCAGGAAGCGAAGGAACAACAATAAGAAGCACGGCTGGAGAAATCCGAATATCGAACTACGAAATACAGGTATAGCTTGAAAGAAAGAGGACACAAAAGATGGGAATGACAATAACTGAGAAGATATTAGCTCGGGCGGCTGGCAAGGACAAAGTCGTGCCGGGCGAGTTGATCGACGCGAAGATCGACGTTGTGATGTGTCACGATGTGACCACGCCGCCGGCGATTTCGATGCTCGAAGAGCGGTGCATCGACACGGTGTTCGACCGGGAGAAGATCGTGGTGACGCCGGACCACTTTCAGCCGCCCAAGGATATCAAGAGCGCCGAACTGCACAAGCGGCTCCACGATTGGGCCGTTCGACACGACATCAAATATTACTACAAGCTCGGCCGCGCCGGCGTTTGTCACGCGCTGCTGCCCGAGCAGGGGCACATCCGCCCCGGCGAGGTGATCGTCGGCTCGGACTCGCATACGTGCACCTACGGGGCCCTGGCGGCGTTCAGCACGGGGATCGGCTCGACTGACGCCGCAGCGGCTATCGCGACGGGACAGTTGTGGTTCAAAGTCCCGGCGTCGATAAAGTTCGTGCTCAACGGCTCGCTCTCACCCGGCGTCTACAGCAAGGACGTCATCCTGGCCGTCATTGCGCGGATCGGCACGGACGGCGCGTTGTACAGAGCGATGGAATTCGTCGGGCCAGCCCTTGCGGAAATGTCGATGGAGGCGCGAATGACGATGACGAACATGGCCATCGAGGCAGGCGCCAAGAGCGGTATCATCGGCTTCGACGACGTCACGAAGCTGTATCTCGACGAGCATCTGAGGGACAAGAAGGAGTATACCGTTTACGAGTCCGATGCCGACGCCGAGTACATCGCGACCGAGGAGTTCGATTGCTCGGCCATCGAGCCGATGGTGGCGCTGCCGCATTTGCCCAGCGGCGGCGTGCCCGTGGGCCAGTGCGCCGGCATGGAAATGGACCAGGCTTACCTCGGAAGCTGTACGAACGGGCGAATTGAGGATTTCCGAATCGCAGCCAAGATACTCAAAGGCCGACAGGTGGCGATCCGCACCATCATCGTCCCGGCTACGCCCGAGATTTGGAAACAGGCCAAGGACGAGGGTCTGTTCGACGTTTTCTACGACGCTGGCTGCGTGATCTCGGCTCCGACGTGCGGCGCGTGCCTGGGCGGCTTCATGGGCATCCTGGCGGCGGGCGAAAAGTGCATCAGCACAACGAACCGCAACTTCGTCGGCCGGATGGGACACCCGAAGAGCGAAGTCTACTTAGCCAGCCCCGCCACCGCGGCCGCCAGCGCGGTAGAAGGAAAAATAACCGACCCGAGAAAGTATATGTAACCGCGGATTACGCGGATTAAATATAAATGGCAATGAAACTTCTGTACTCTGAAATTACGGGCCCGGTGATCGGTGCGGCGATGGAGGTGCACAGAACTCTGGGACCTGGATTCTTGGAGAGTGTTTACGACGAAGCACTTGCTATTGAATTGGATATGAGAAAGATTTCTTACAAACGACAGCACCCGATTGACATCTACTATAAAGGAAAGCTCGCCAAGCATTTCGTATGTGACTTTATTGTTGAAGACGTCGTTGTGGTCGAACTGAAAGTTATTTCGCAATTGGGAAACGTTGATAAGGCACAGATTCTGAACTACTTGAAGGCTACCAGACTACCGGTCGGCTTGCTGCTGAATTTCGGAACACAGTCGCTTGAATACAAGCGCTTTGCTAATACAAAATCCGCGTAATCAGCGCAATCCGCGGTTAAGAAAGAAGAGGTGAGAATTATGAGTAAAGCACACGTATACAAACGGGATCATATCAATACGGACGAGATCATCCCCGCTCGGTATTTGAATACGGATGACCGGGTCGAACTGGCCAGGCATTGCATGGAGGATTTGGACGAGGATTTCGTAAACAAGGTCAACAAAGGCGACGTGATTGTGGCTGGAGAGGATTTCGGCTGCGGCTCGTCGCGAGAGCACGCGGTCTGGGCGATTCACGGTGCGGGTGTTCAGACGGTGATCGCCAAATCCTTCGCCCGAATCTTCTATCGCAACGCCATCAACAACGGCTTCTACCTGGTCGAATCGCCGGACGCGCTCGAAAAGATAAACGACGGCGATGATCTGGAGATCGACTACAAAACCGGCGTCATCCAAAACAAGACCGCCGGCACGGAAATCAGCTTCAATCCGCTACCCGACTTCGCCCTCGACATCATCAACGACGGCGGCCTGTTGGAACACATAACAAAGAAAGTGTAGGGTGGGGCTTGCCCCACCATTTTCATTCTAATGAATCCGTTCTCCAAAAGTAAGAGAATAGAAAGGTGGAAGCCAGGCGTTTCTAAGAGTACCCTTTTGTTTATTGCGGGGATGTTGTGGGTAATAGTGGGAATTGTGCTGAACAGCATGGCCTGGTCATGGCTGAGAACTGAACGGTTG
>JARRQQ010000432.1:0-4537 GCA_037381725.1 Sedimentisphaerales bacterium | reverse complement strand
GCCAATCCTTTAGTCAGCGGGCAACCGATTCTCTTTATCGTTCGACGCCAGTACAAGAGCGATCACCACAACACCGCCACCATATTCAAGACGGGTGAGATCAATACGGGCAGCTTCGTGGGCGGCGGGGCGATGAAGACCGTGGATTTCTCCAAAGGTGGTCGGGTCGAGACGCTAATCGAGACTTCCGAGGGTCTCATCCGCGACCCCGAGGTCTATTTCGACGGCGGCAAGATCGTCTTCGCCATGCGAAAGAATATCACGGACGATTACCACATTTGCGAGATCAACTCCGACGGCACGGGTTTGAAACAACTTACTTGTGCACCGGGCGTAGCCGATTTCGATCCGCTCTATCTGCCGGACGGCGGCATCGCCTTTTCCTCCACGCGCGAGCCGAAATATTGCATGTGCAACCGCCACATCATGGGCAATTTGTTCCGCATGGGCGCAGACGGCGCCAACATCCATCAGATCGCAAGGAGCACGCTCCATGAGGGGCACGGCACACTCTTGGCCGACGGGCGAATTCTCTACGACCGCTGGGAATACGTGGACCGAAACTTCGGGGACGCCCAAGGGCTCTGGACGGTGAATCCGGATGGGACCAACCAGTCGGTGTACTGGGGCAACAATACGTGGTCCCCCGGCGGGGTGATTGACGCTCGCGCCATCGGCGAGACGGGAAAGGTCCTGTGCATTCTCGGCTCTTGTCACGACCTCCCCTGGGGGGCGCTGGCGATCATTGATCGTCGGTTAGGTCTGGACGGCCGGGTGCCGGTTCTTGGGACGTGGAACGAGCACCCGATCGATTTGGTGAGAGAAAAAGGTCCCGGGCCAGACGTTTACGGGTTCGACGAGTTCAAGAAGGTCAAACTGAAATACGAAGACCCGTATCCGCTAAGCGATAAATACTTCCTCTGCTCGCGCATGACCAAGCCAGATGGGCAGATGGGAATCTACCTGCTAGATATCTTCGGCAATGAGATTTTGCTCCATACTGAAGAACCCGGTTGTTTTGATCCGATGCCGCTGGGGCCGCGGCCGCGTCCGATGGCTATTCCGCCACGACGCGATTTTTACGATGACAAAGGCTATCTCTACGTGGTAAACGTTTACGAGGGGACACACATGCAGGGCGTGGAACCGGGCACGATTAAATACCTTCGCATCGTCGAGTCCCCGCCGAAGCGTTTCTGGACCCATCCATCGTGGGGCGGCCAGGGCGTTCACTGTCCGGCCATGAACTGGCACAGCTTCGAGAATAAGCGCATCCTCGGCACCGTTTCCGTGGCCAAAGACGGCTCGGCATATTTCGAGGTCCCGTCCGACAAATTCATATATTTCCAGCTCCTCGATGAGAACAAGATGATGGTGCAGTCCATGCGAAGCGGGACGGTTGTCCAGTCCGGGGAAACCACCGGCTGCATGGGATGCCACGACGACCGCCGGTCCGCGCCACGGCAGGCGGGGGAGAAAATGCCGCTGGCGCTGAAGCGTCCGCCAAGCAGGCTCGAGGGCTGGTGCGGAGAGCCGCGACTGTTCAACTATGCTGCCGAGGTCCAGCCTGTTTTTGACCGGCATTGTGTCGCGTGCCACGACTACGGCAAGGAAGCCGGCAAGAAACTTGTCCTCGCCGGCGATCACACTATCACGTTCAACACCTCGTACAACGAATTGTGGCGGCAGAAGTATACCGGGGCCATTGGCGCCGGGCCATCGGATATTCAGGAGCCCTTCTCGTGGGGGTCCCATGCAAGCCGGCTTATCGAGGTGCTCAGACGAGGGCACTATGATGTGGAGCTCAGGGAGGAAGAATTCAATCGCATTGTGACGTGGATCGATCTCAATGCACCGTACTATCCTCGCTATGACTGTGCCTACCCGGCTAATCTAACGGGCCGATGCCCGCTCGACGACAAGCAGATCGAGCGGCTCACGGAGCTGACCGGGGTGCCTTTTGCCAAGCTGGCCGCTTACAATGCGAGCACCGGGCCGCACGTGAGCTTCGACCGTCCGAATCTGAGCCCATGCCTGGCGGGATTCGAGGACACGACGGACCCGGACTATGTAGAAGCATTGAGAATCATCGAGGCGGGCAAGCAGATGTTGCAGCAACGGCCCCGCGCGGACATGCCGGGCTTTGAGGCGTGCGCCCTGGATCAGCAGCGCCAGGAAAACTACACGATGCGCCAACAGATCGAGATGAGTTGCCGCCGGGCTGTTCGCGCGGGTCTGAAGCTCTACGATTCCGACTTCAAATAGCGGACACAGAGCTTTTTTGCTTGAAAACACGGGTTTTGGAGGATTCTCTCGGTTCGCTGACAAAAGTCAATGCAAAATTCACAATCCCTTCATCACCACTTAACACTTGTCGTTATATTTGCCGAGAGCTAACTGAAAGAATTGCCTTGACGCGTAAGGGCGAATTTGATAAAAGTAAAATTGCTGGAGGCCTTGTGGGCTACGGTTGGTTTTGGCCGATTTGGCTGTGAACGCTGAACATCGAGAAGAAGGTGATTATTACTCCATAATCTTTTATTGTCCCGTCTCTTTTTGAAAGGAGGATTGTCATGTGTGAGAAGTTGATTTGCTCCCTTGCATTGATTGCTGTAGTGGGTATGGCCAGCACGGGATGGGCGGGTGTTTCGAAACCGACCCCCTCCGAAGGTGCCGTGATCGAGGATACCTGGGTGAACCTCTCCTGGCTGCCCGGTCAGGATGCGGCTTCGTTTGACGTGTACTTCGGCGACGATTTTGACAGTGTTAACGAGGGTACGGGCGAGACGCCCCGGGGCACTACGACGGCGCCGTACTTTGTCGTCGGTTTCCCCGGATTCCCCTATCCGGATGGCTTGGTCCCCGGCACGACGTATTACTGGCGGGTGGACGAGCTAAAGAGTGACGGCGTAACGCTCCATAAGGGCACGGTCTGGAGTTTCTCGGTGGCAGCCAGGATCGCAACGAATCCTGATCCGGCTGACGGCGCTGGGTTGTTGGATCCGGAGGCCGTGATCCTGAACTGGACGCCGGGTTTCGGTGCCAAATTGCATACCGTGTACATCGGTGACGATTACGATCAGGTCAGCAATGCCGCTGGAGGGTCTCCGCAGGGTAGCACGACCTTCAAGCCAGCGTCTCTCGAATCGGAGAAAGTGTACTATTGGCGGGTCGATGAGTTTGACGGCGCCACCACGTACGAAGGCGACATCTGGAGCTTCACGACCCAAGGAGCTGTTGGAAATCCGCAGCCGGCCAACGGCGCCTCGGACGTAGCTATGAACGCGACTTTGAGTTGGACGCCGGCCGACAGCGTCGCCTCACATGAGATCTATCTCGGCACGGACGCGGAGGCGGTTCGCAGCGCCGACGCCGGTTCACCTGAGTACAAAGGCACCAAGGCCCTAGGTGAGGAAAGTTTCGATCCCGGTTTGCTTGAGCCGGACGCGGCGTACGTGTGGCGTGTCGATGAGGTCGATGCCCAGGGCAACGTCTTGAAGGGGCCCCTCTGGAGCTTTGCGACGGGCGATTTCCTTTCGGTAGAGGATTTCGAGAGCTATACCGATGACGACGCGGGCGGCGAGGCCATCTGGCAATCCTGGATCGACGGGTTCGGTGTGGATGAAAACGGCGCGCAGGTCGGCTATTTGCTGCCCCCATATGCTGAGCAGACCATCGTCCACGGCGGTTCGCAGTCCATGCCGCTGCTCTACGACAATACGAACGGCGTGGCCTATTCGCAGGCAGAGCTAACGCTGAGCGATCTGCGTGACTGGACGACCAAGGGCGTGACCACGCTGACGCTTTCGTTTAGAGGCAAAGCGGCCAATGCTCCCCAGCCGATGTACGTTAGCCTGAATGGCGGCGCCCCGGTCTACAATGAAGATGCGGATGCATCGCAGATATCGATCTGGACGAGATGGAATATTGATCTTCAGACGTTTGCGGACCAGGGTGTAGACCTCACCAACGTTAACACAATCGCCATTGGGTTCGGCGATAAGGATAACCCGCAGGACGGTACGGGCACGGTGTATTTCGACGACATTCGATTGGCTATTACCCCGCCTCCGGCCGGAAGATCGCTGCTGTTCTACGAAGATTTCGAGGAGCTTACTCTAGGCGAAAGTCCAGAGGAATCCCCAGGCACTGAAGACGTCTGGACAGACACGCCCCCGGATGGTTGGACGATAGACGACAGCGGTGTTCCGGGAATCGGTGATCCAGCCGTAGACGGTGTGACCGATTGGGCCGGCTGGGCTTTTACCGATAAGGAATGGTGGACCGGTGCCGCCGGCGATCAGAGGCGTTCGGAATTCACGTTGGGGCAGGGGACGGTTGCCGTGGCCGATCCCGACGAGTGGGATGATTCGACTCACCCGGACGGATACAATGTGGCCGCCGATCCTTACGATACCTGGATGAGTACGGCGCCAATCGATATCTCAGGGGTTGAGGCCGGTTCGGTCCAGCTCACGTTCGATTCGAGCTGGCGGCCCGAGTACGATGACAACTATCACCAGACGGCCAACATCAC
>JARRQQ010000431.1:0-4541 GCA_037381725.1 Sedimentisphaerales bacterium | reverse complement strand
CGGCGGTCTGAGCCAGCGACACACCGTCATTGGCATTTCTGATTGCTTGGCCCATGCCATTGATGTCCTTGGTCATCAGCTGCGACTCGTAGTACCCGGACGCATAAAGTCGTCCTCGAACAGGACCAGACCGTCGGCGAGCCATTCGTTGATCTTGAGCGTTCGCGGATCGCCAAGCGGTTCAGCCATATTGGCCCAGCCGAAGGTCGGAACCGTCAGACGCCACCGGCCGTCGCGTCCAGTCCTTCCGATGGAAAGGTCGGGCAACTGTGTGCCGAACTCGACCGAATCGAGCAGCGTTCCGTCACGGTCGTAGAGGTAGAGGCCTTCACCACCGCCGTCCAGGGCGAAGCCCAGATGAATTCCCGACGCGTCGGCATTCGAGTCGGCGTAGAGAACCAGGTACTCGCCCGGCTTGATCATCGTGCCCGACGGGAAGACAAACTTGGCCGGATCGTCGGCGTCGTCGCTCAGGCTCATCCCGGACAAATTCAGCGGCGCAGGCCCATCGTAATACAATTCAATCAGGTCGGGAAAGGTACCTTCGTGCTCGAAAGCGGAGTGGTTTATCGCCAGCACCTCATTGATAACCAGTTGTGAATACGAGGTGTCAATGGTCCACGTCCGCGAGGCGGTCGGACTGTCCTCACTCTGCCAGCGTCCCGCCACGTTCCCGCCAATGACGTAAACCGTGTAGGATTGCCCGTTGAGAAGATGGCTCAGCTTGATGGGCGCTTCCACCGGCCTTTCTTCGCTCCAAGGCTCATTGTTGAGCCGATACTTGTAATGCGCAATGCCCGGCCCGTCCACGACGAGCGTGGCGTCGGTGCGATAGGTGAGCGCGTCAGGCTCGCCAGAGATAGCCGCACCGGAAGGGACGTAAGCCCCCACGTCCAGGCCGCGAGGTCCGGTGCCGATCGCCGCCGAGTCAGGTTCAAGACGAAGATCGGAATTCGGGTCAACAAAAAGCGGATCAGCGTCCACGTTGCCCTCGCCGAAGGAATCCCATCCGGAGGGGACGATGGAGTGGCTCACCGTCAGGCCAACCTGCCCGGCCACGTTCTCAAACGCAACGGCATTGTCCCAAAAGATATTCCCATTCGTTTCGGCTCCACCGCCCGCAGCCGAGCCGGGCTCGGAGAAGTTGATTGCTGAGTCAGCATTTTTGACAAAGGTGTTATTCTCGGCGCGCATTTGGGCGCCACCCTTGAGCAACACCGCGTGAAGATTGTCGTGAAAGACGTTTCGGACCACGGTGATTTGGCTGCCCTGATCGGCTGCGACGGCATTGGCTGTACCCGTGCCGCTTCCGCCGAGAAAGCCCGTGAACACGTTCCCTTCGACATAGGCGTCCGCGCTGTCCAGATCGAGGCCATCATCCTCGCCGCCGAGAAAGACATTGTCGTATACCCGGATGATCGGACCCGGCAGGTGGCAATCGGAGAAGTCAATGGCGTCCTGATAGCCGGCCAGACGGCCAAACGTATTTCCTTCGATGATCAGATATTCGTCCCCGGCGAGACCATATCCGTAGATGGCTTCCTCGTCATCATGGTCGGGGAAAACCGAGTCGCTTACGACCAGACGCGGGTGGTTGACGTCGAGAACGTTCTTGTCGGTTCGCGTCCACGTCACGTGGTCGATAGCAAGCCGGGAGCGATCGATCTTGATGGCCTGGGCCTGGCCGTCACCGTATTCCATGTCCACATACGACAGGCGATTATCTTCGACGCTCTGATCGAGCCAGATTCCGTCCCACCGCGAGCCGCTCGCCGGTACAGACGTCAGTCGGATGTGCTTATACTCGGTGCCTTCAGCTACTAGCCTGCCGCCCGAGGCGACGATGATGCCGGCGCCGGGATCGAAAAAGACGGTCGTTCCCGGCTCGATCGAGAGGGTCACTCCGGCGAGCACGGCGAGGTTTTTGGTCACGTACCACGGCCCGGACCCCGCGTCCAGAGTTGTATCCGACATGAGCATACCGGAGATTTGCGCTGTGTCGCCTTCATCGTACCAGATGTCGATATGGTCGCGTTTCAGCTCATTGCCCGTGCCGTCGGGGCCGTCGAAGGTCTGAACGATGACGCGGTTGATGCCCGGCTGCAACGTTCCGGCGCCCTCAGAGGGCGTGATGCCTTCAAGCTCAAGGTCGAAGCTGACGTCGCTACTCGATCCGGAGACCTGATGGACCTCCACGGCCAAGACGTTCATCCCGTCCTGGAGCAGACGGGCATCGACGGAGAAATCATTGAACGTCTCTTCGTCCATGCCGCCGATGCTGCTGTTGGCATGGGTGAGATAGTTGATCTGTCCGACGGGCATGTTGCTCCGCGCGATCTCGACGCCATTGAGGTACACGATCGCTCCGTCGTCGCGGAGCAATCGTAGATGCAGTCTCGAATACTGTGAAGCGTCGTCCACGTAGAATGCGCGCCGAAAGTACGTCGTGACGAAGTGGTCGCCATTGGGGCCGCCATTGACGACGGTGGCTTCGGGGTGCCCCTGAGAGGCGTCGCCGTAGCCCAGCTCGGCCGGTCCTTCGAGCCAGAACGAATCATCGTAGCTCGGGTGGGCGAACCAGCTCACGCCATTGGAGGACCCGCCCTGGTTGGAGCCGTCGTCGAGATACTTCCAGCCCGAGCCGTTGTCGATGAGCGTCTCGGTGACGCCGCCGGCGCCGCCGAAGTCCCACGTTCCCCCGACCGGCGACCACTGGGCCAGTCGGCCGTCGACTTTCACGGAGCGGGTCTCAACGGGATCGGCTGTCCCGTAGAGAGTGAAGGTGCTCGTGTCGCTTCGGTAGTAACCGTCGGTATACGGCAGGGAGCTTCGCACGGTCAGTTGGGAAGGGATGACTGAAAGGACATACTCATTGCGCGCCGCCACGTAGTCCATCATGTTGTCAATAGTGTTGGATGGAACGAAATCGCCGAGGAACTGATTCAGAAGGGGACGCAATTGCTCGGGCGAGAAGGTGGTCTCGATCAGATTCCTGAGCTGGAAGTAGTAGCGCCCGACAAAGTCCGGATGCCTGAGAAGACGATTCACAATCGGAAGCGCCGCCGCACGGAAGATGTCACGCGTGGGGTTGCCCGTCCTGTCGAAGATGGTATCCAAATCGTGTTGGATGAGCACAAACCGGGGATC
Organism: Sedimentisphaerales bacterium; assembly: GCA_037381725.1. Classification (GTDB taxonomy): domain Bacteria; phylum Planctomycetota; class Phycisphaerae; order Sedimentisphaerales; family Anaerobacaceae; genus JAFGTG01. The sequence goes on along the minus strand of JARRQQ010000431.1, from coordinate 1,394 downwards.
CGCAACACCGCGATAGAGATAGTAGTCGTCGCCGACGCCGTTGGCGAGCGTCGTTTCGTTGTTGTCCAGCAGGCTGTTGATTGCGAAGATTCGCAGCCACTCGTCCACGTCGATCACACGGCGGACTTCCTCGACGTAAATATCATCCGGCGTGGTGTCGGACAGGACGTAACAAAGCTCGATCAGGTCCGACCAATCGTCCTCGGCGACGTTGGTCTTCTTGAAGTAGCTGTTCCGGTAGGCATCCGGATCGGTCCCCCGGTACCTCAGATCGGCGGGGCCGAGGTCCCTCATGCACTTGTAGGCGTTGCCGGCGGGGTCGTCCGGGAAGTGATTGGCGGCATAGTCGCTGTCCACAACTTCGAGATGTGCATACGAGCCGTACATCTCGCGTCCGGAGCCGGCCAGATTCTCACCGTTGAGTCTCACTTGCACAGCAGTGACCACAGGCTGGGGCAGGCCGGACATACGAAACAGGACGCTGCCCGCTAACTGATAGTACGTGTACTTCGTATTCAGGTTGACGGCCGTGACGCCCTTCCACGGGCGGTCGTGAGGGAAGTTCACGCGATAGTTGTTCGGCGGATTGTCCCGCGAGCCATGCCCGCGATTCCGCACGCCGAGATTGTGACGGACCTTCAGGTCGGTCCCATCCACGCTGACAAGTGTAGCGTTGACCTGGGCGTCGCTATTGTACTCGCCGCCCTCGGGATCGCCGATGTCGAGCAGCCGGCCCTTGTCCGTTTCGGTCATGATGAGGTAGTAGATCGGCTGTTTGCCAGCGGTCCAGGTGACGTCTCCGTCGAATGAATTGTCCACCTGATATAGCGCGTTGGTGACCTGCTGCCACTTGCCGTCCATAAGGCTCGGCGCAGGCCAGGTGCGCTGGTTCGTCACGGCGTCGGTCGCCTCGATATAGAACTCGACGATTGCGCCGTCTGGCTGCGAGGGAAGGATGGCTCCATAGATGCCGTCACCCGCCTGGTCGTCCCCGTGCGCGCCGTCGTCAAACATGATAGCCTTCCGGTAACTATCGGGATCGTATTCGGCGTAGATGTCTTCGTCCTGGTACGTGGATGCGTCAACGCGATAATGCACAATTGCCTTGACGCCGGAGGGCTGTTCATCGATGATGCGAGCGGAGACAACCACGGGATCACCGGCCTTCGGAATGATCGGCAGGTGCATGACGTCCACAATCAAGGGCGCGATATCGTCGTAGGCCATCGAATTCCTTGCGCCCGGCGTGCCCCCGTCGCGATTGCTCGCCGTCCAGTTTTGCCCGTACTCGTTCGGCAGCGCGGGGTTCATCAATTCGAGAGACTTGCCTCGACCGTCATGGAGAGCAATCCAACTCCAGCCTCGATGGCCGTGATCGACCGGCCCCAGCTCGC
>JARRQQ010000430.1:0-9541 GCA_037381725.1 Sedimentisphaerales bacterium | reverse complement strand
TCGGCAAGGTCGTCATGAAGAGTCTGTCGCCGCTCGCCTCGGTGTCCTATTCGTCGGCCGTCGGGGCCGGTTTCCTGTTCATTCCTGCCCATTTTGAGGGGATAATTCGCGAGATTCCGAATCACTCCGCGACGGACTGGGCATGTATCGCCTATTTGGGCGTTTTTGGGACCGTTATCGGGTTTGTCTGGTACTATCAAGGCGTGGAACGTCTGGGGCCGACGAAAGCCGGGCTATTCATCAATTTTGTTCCGATATTTGCCATTCTCTCGGCGTTCCTGATCCTCCGCGAGCCGATTACCTGGTCTCTTGCGGCGGGGGCGGTCCTGGTCATCTCCGGCGTCTATCTGACCAACCGACGCCCGCGCCGTTCGGAGTGAGCAAAAATTGTGAAATTGTGAAGAAACGTGGAGCCTGAGCGTATATTATTGCAGCGTGCAGAGACGTTAGAAATCGAAATTCGTAAATCATAAATTAAAAGAGTGGCCGCTTTGGGAGCCTACAAGAGTGACGGGCGTGTGTCCAGATGAAGTCATAACGATGCAACGATGTCGCCGGGGCTCACCGGAGGCGTTTGAATCTCTTGTCAACCGGTATATGAAAGACGCTTATTTTATTGCGTTGGGTTTTGTGGGTAATCGCGAAGACGCGATGGATCTCTCACAAGAGGCCTTTGTTCGGGCCTACCGGAACATCAAGCACGTCAAGCCCGGCCGGCGGTTTTTCCCCTGGTTTTATCAAATTCTGAAGAACCTTTGCATCAGCCATTTGCGGAAACGGCGATACCGCAAGGCCAGTTCACTCGACAGGGAAGATTGCCCGGAAGTAGCCGCGGCGACGGACTGCTTTTCGCCGGACGTGGTGGCCGCGAGGAACGAGACCAAGGACATGATTTGGCAGGCTATCAGCAAGCTGGACCCGAAACACCGCGAGGTGATTATCCTGCGGCACTTTCGGAACATGTCGTACGATCAGATGGCCGAAGCGCTCTTTTGCAACAAGGGCACCGTAACAAGCCGGCTGTACTACGCCCGCAAGAGACTCCAAGAATTGTTAGGCACCGAAAATGGAGGCTGACCTCATGACATGCCATGATTATAAAAACCTGATGATGGGTTACCTGGACAACGAGCTGAGCGCCGAGTCGCGGCGCCGGTTCGAGGAGCACGTCGCCGGGTGCCGCGAATGTGCCGAGGAGCTCAAGGAATTCAAGAGACTTAAAGCAATGACCGATGAGGTTACACTGGTGGAGCCTGAGGACCGGATATGGCAGGACTACTGGAGCGGCGTCTACAACCGCATCGAGCGCGGCATCGGCTGGATCGTGTTTTCCATCGCGGCCATTCTCCTGACCGTCTACGGGGGCTTTAGAGCGATAGAAGCCATTATCAGAGATCCGAAGATCGAGCTGCTTTTCAAGGTCGGGCTGCTGGCGTTGCTCGTCGGCCTGGCGATTCTTTTCGTATCGGTGCTTCGGGAGCGGATTTATTTCTGGAAGAAAGACCGGTATAAGGATGTAAGGAGATAAAGCTATGCTTCTGGCCACCACAGATATGATTCACGGCAGGAAGATCGTCAAGCACCTGGGCTTGGTCCGGGGCAATACGATCCGGGCGCGTCACCTCGGCAGAGACATTATGGCCGGTCTTCGTAACGTTGTCGGAGGAGAGGTCACCGACTATACCAAGATGATGGCTGAATCGCGCGAGCAGTCCATCGACCGGATGATCGAAGAGGCCCAGAAGCTGGGTGCGAATGCCATCGTTGGAATAAGGTTTTCGACGACGGAAATGATGCAACATGCGGCTGAGATCATGGTCTACGGCACGGCCGTCGTTGTTGAGTGAAGCACATGGAACACGGAATCTCGATCCCAAATTGTGAAAGGCTGGATCTATGAATCTGGACGCGATCAAAGATTATCTGAGACCGGAGATCATATGGTTTCTCGTGGGCCTGGTGTTACTGATTCTGGAGTTTGCCATGCCGGGCCTGATCATTGGCTTCTTCGGTGTTGGTGCGTGGATCGTTGCATGTGTCTGCCTGATAAACGACATCGGAGTCAATACGCAGTTGGCCCTGTTCATCGGCTCGTCGGTTCTGTCGCTCCTGTTCCTCAGGCGATGGCTCAAGGGCGTCTTTCTGGGGCACGAAGGATCGAGACAAGACCTGACGCACGACCTTGAAGAGTTCGTCGGAGAGCGAGCGGTCGTCAAGAAGAAGATTCTGCCCAAGCTTGGCGGCAAGGTGGAGTTCCACGGGACCCATTGGGAGGCGCAGGCCGATGAGGAGATCGCAGAGGGAACCGTTGTCGAAATCGTCGAGAAGAGCAATATCACGTTGAAGGTCAAGGCCGTTTAAACGCATTTTCGATTTGAAATCGGCAATCGGCAATCGAAAATAAATCCACAATGAAAGGGGACAGCCATGTTGGGAGCGATAGCACAGGGAACATTCTTGGCGGAGGTTTGTTGGCGTTTGCGCTGATCGTCTTCTTCAAGACGATACGGATCGTGCCGCAGAAACAGGCGTTCCTCGTCGAGCGGCTCGGAAAGTATTCGACCACGTTAGAGGCCGGCTTTCACGTGCTCGTGCCGTTTCTGGACAGGGTGGCCTACAAACACACGCTGAAGGAGCAGGCGGTGGACGTTCCGCCTCAGCAGTGTATTACCAAGGACAACATCGCGGTGGAAGTGGACGGGATTTTGTACATGCAGGTGGTCGATCCCAGGAAGGCCTCCTACGGCATCGACAATTATCTCTTCGCCTCCTCGCAGCTCGCTCAGACGACGATGCGAAGCGTGATGGGCAAGCTGGACCTGGACAAGACGTTCGAGGAAAGGGAGATGATAAACAGCGCGATCGTGGACGCGGTGGACAAGGCTTCGGACCCATGGGGCGTCAAGGTGACGCGGTATGAGGTCAAGAATATCATGCCGCCTCAGAGCATCAAGGACGCGATGGAAAAGCAGATGCGGGCCGAGCGAGAGAAGCGGGCGACAATCGCCGAATCCGAGGGCGACAGGCAGGCGAAGATCAACCGTGCCGAAGGGGATAGGCAGGAGATGATTTCCCGCTCGGAAGGCGACAAACAAAAACGGATCAATGAGGCCGAAGGCCGGTCGGTCGAAATTCAGAAAGTGGCTGAGGCGACCGCCAACGGCATCCGGTCCATCGCCTCTGCGATAAACGAGCAAGGCGGTATCAACGCCGTAAATCTGCGGATTGCGGAACAGTACCTCGACGAATTCGGCAAACTGGCCAAGACTAACAACTCGATCATCATACCGACGAATCTCGCGGACATCGCGGGCGTGATCAAGTCGGCTACGTCGGTGATCAAAGGCCAGACCCAGGCGGCAACTCAAGCGGAACAGGATGGCGTTTCCTGAATGGCCCGATCAAGAGATTGCCGCGCCAGCCTTCGGCTGGCTCGCAATGACAAGGGAATACGATGGACAACGTTGTGGTTTACAAAGCCAATGAAGAATCGCTGCAGGTGGTACTTGGGCTTTTGCGGAAGGAGGGGTTCAATCCGACGACGCTGGAGGACCCGGTCATTATTCCTTACCGCGGACGAACGACCCACGTCATTCACGTTGCGGTGCCCCCGGACGAGGCCCGCGGAGCCGCGTCCGTCTTGAGAAGATGGGACGAGGCTCGTGAGTCCGAGGTCAAGAAGACGACACAGGCTCTGGCCGGACCACTTCTGTTCGCGACGATGGTCGTGGCGGGACTTGCCCTCGTGCTCTTTGTCATCGGGATTTTGTTGGAAGCTGCGGCTTTACTTTTCGTCATCTGGCTTGTAATCTTTGTCCTGGCGGCGAACGCCGAAAGGGTAACACAAAGAGTCAGGCAGCACAGAAATGCCAAGCCAAGGAGAGGGTGATGACGGCAGGCTTTCATGGTTGGGATCATATCCAGGCCGAACACGCAGGAGAAGCTGGAGATACTCAGTGCCGACGCGCAGTACGATCTCGCCTGCGCCTGCGGCACGAGCAAGGACGAGCACCGGCGGCGGGGCGGCGAGGGTAAATGGGTCTACCCGGTCACACTCCCCAGCGGGGGCAAGAGCACGCTGTTCAAGACGCTGCTCTCGAACGTCTGCACGAATGACTGCAAATACTGCCCGCTCAGGGAGCAGATGGACGTACGCCGGTGCAGTCTGGCTCCGGACGAGACAGCGAGAATCTTCTTAGACTACTACAACCAGCGAAAGGTCTTCGGGTTGTTTCTAAGCTCGGGTGTAGCCGCGACGCCAGACGCGAGCATGGACAGGCTCAACGGCGTCGCCGGCCTGCTTCGCGGGAAATACGGATTCAAGGGCTATATTCACCTGAAAATCATCCCGGGAGCCAGCGACGCGGCGGTGAAACAGGCCGTTTCTTTGGCCAGTGCCGTATCCTTGAATATCGAGACGCCGGGCGAGAAGTCCCTAGCGAGACTCTCGCAAAAGAAGAACTACATCGAGGACATCATCGAGCCGATCAAGCTCATCAGCAGGCTGACCGCACGGGGCTCACGGTACCAGCGCGTCAAGCAGACAACGCAATTCATTGTGGGGGCTGCGGGGGAAAGCGACGCGCAGATTGTCAAGTACATGCACGGCTTATACGAGCGATTGAGGATGCACAGGGTGTATTTCAGCGCCTATCAGAAGGGATTGGGGGACGAGTCCATTGCGGGAGAGCAGGCCAATCCGGGCAGGCAGGTCGATAGTCTCATGCGAGAGCACCGGCTGTATCAGGTTGATTTTCTCCTGCGCAAATATGGCTTTGTAGAATCCGACATCGCCTTTGAGCCTGGAGGAAACCTTTCCTTAACCGTTGATCCGAAAGAGACTTGGGCGGCCAACCATCCCGATTTTTATCCGGTGGATATCAATCGCGCGCCGAAGTCATCGCTGCTGAGAGTGCCCGGACTCGGGCCGGTCACGGTCAAGCGGATATTGGAGCAACGGAAACAAAGCCGAATCCATTCCGTACGCAGAAGGCAAACATCGCAGGTTTTTGCTGGACAGGTTTGGACCAGGCCCTGACTGTTTGCGCCTGGTGTGCCTCTGACGAGCCAAAACAAAGGAAATTGTGAAAATTTGTTGCATTCGGTCAGAATCGCGGTTAGCATCCTTGTCTAATGATCCTCGCCGGGAGCTTACGGGCGGGGCCATAAGACGACTGAAGGATTCCTGACGGGGCAAGGTCTGGCCGATGGGCGAGCCGAGCGATAAGGGCAACAAGAGCCTCGAACCAAGCGTGGATAAGGCGGTAGAGGACTACGTCGCCGGCCTGAGCGATGAGCATCGTATGCTCGTGATTCTGAAGAGCCAGTTGTACGGCGGGACGTGGGAGCCAATGCTCGACGACCTGCACAACCGGCTGGCGGGTAAGCCCTACATTTTCAAGCTTGCCAATCGAATAAAGGACGATATCGAACGCATCGAGCGGATGCAAGAATTCGAAAAAGAGCATAACGTCGATCTGGCGGACCATGTTGAGCTTACGTGAGGGCGATTGTGCGGTCCGGGGAGCTTGCGGGTGGCTCGACAAGCTGTGGTGACGAAAAGCGAATCTTTGTGAGGAGTCAATAGAATGCAAAGAATGTTTAGAGACACGATTATCTTACTCGTGGGCGCGCTTGTCTTGTCCATCGCGCAGAACAGCCTCGCGGCCCAGGGCGGCCCGCGCGGGCTGATCTCGCCCGAACTGCTCAAACACGCGAAGCTGAAAGTGTTGTGGGAGAACGATTTGCCGATGCGCGACGGTGAGACCATCAGACAACTGGTCGTCCTCGGCAATCGTGTCTACGCAGTTTCCGACCACGACTATATCATTTCTCTGGACAGGCAAAACGGGAAGATCGTCTTCGGCGAAACGTTCAGGCCGGCAGGGCCTTTGGTCGGAGGCTTCAAGCTCTACAGGGACGAGCTTCTCTACGTGAGCGGCAGCAGGCTGATCCAGATAGATGCTGAAACGGGAACGGAACGGTCCAGTACGGAACTCGGCTTTGGCGTGAGTTGCCCGGCGGCTCGTAACGAAGCGTTTTTTTACATCGCCGGCGTCGACCGCCGTCTCCACGCCCTCCGCGCCGAAGACATGGTCCAGAAATTCGAGGTCTCTGCCGACAACGATTCGCTGATAACGTCGGTCCTCGCCGATGATTCATTCGTCGTCTTCGCCACGACCGCCGGCAACGTCATCTGCATCAAAGCGAACGAACCGGTTCGGCTGTGGCAATTCAACGCTTTTGACGCAATAGCAGGGCCCGTGGAGAGAGACTTCGCGTCGCTGTTTTTCGCGAGCAGAGATACGGATGTCTATCGCGTAGACATGGTCGGCTTGCCCGAACACACGCGCCTTGTCTGGAAGTACCAGGCGGCGGCGGAACTCGACCGGTCTCCCCGTGTCACTCAGGAATTCGTTTATCAGCCGGTTCACGACAAGGGCGTTACGGCGATCAATAAAGAGACCGGAATCCGGCTATGGTCCGTACCCGGCGGGGTCGATTTGTTGGCCGAACACAGGAGCCGTGCCTACGTCATGACCGAGGCCGGGACGTTGACCGTGATGGACAATGCCAGAGGCAAGAAGCTGTACACCGTCAACTTTGCGCCGGTCTCAAGATTTGCCGTCAACACCACGGATGATAAGATGTACGTTGCCGACACGCAAGGCCGGATGGCCTGTCTGCAACCGCTTGAATGAACGAATTCCACAGAATCGAGGGTCGGGCATACGTTGCTTCAGAAAATCTGTTTTCTCATGAACGAGTTGAAGGAGGATATGCGTCCATGGATGTGAAGATCAAGACCGCATTAGTAAGCGTTTCAGACAAGACCGGTGTCGTCGATTTCGCTAAGAAACTCAGTAAGTCAGGTGTCAAGATCATCAGCACGGGCGGAACGGCCAAGCAATTGACGGCCGCCGGTGTGAGCGTTGTGGGGATTGAGTCCGTGACGGGCTTTCCGGAGATGATGGACGGAAGGGTCAAAACGCTTCATCCTAAGATTCATGGCGCGCTGCTGGGACTGCGCGACAAGCAGGCGCACATGGCCGCGATGAGCCAGCACGCGATCGAGCCGATCGACTTGGTCTGTGTGAATCTTTACCCGTTTGAGCAAACGGTCGCCAACCCGGACTCTACGCTCGCCGAAGCCATCGAGAACATCGATATCGGCGGTCCGAGCATGATTCGCTCGGCGGCCAAGAACCACAAGTTCGTGACCGTCGTGACGGCCCCTGACCAGTACGACCGAGTCGTGAAGGAGATGGACAAGAACAAGGGGTCCGTCAGCGAAGAGTTGCGAAGCGATTTCGCGCGGATTGCGTTTGGCTTGACCGCCTCGTACGATGCAGCTATCGCGGAATATCTTAATGCGAGAGCGGGTGTCGAGTATCCGGAGACCGTCTCGATCGCGCTAAAGAAAGAGGCATCGCTGCGGTACGGAGAAAATCCCCATCAAAGCGCAGCGTTCTACAAACTCCCGTCCAACAAAGAAGCTTCCGTGGCCGGTGGTACCCTGTTGGATGGCGGCATAGAGATCAGCTTCAACAATCTGATGGACACCAATGCGGCTTTCGAGCTGGCCAAGGAGTTTGCCGAGCCGGCGGCGGTTGTGGTCAAGCACCTCAACCCGTGCGGCTGTGCCATAGACGACGATATTTGCGTCGCGTATCGAAAAGCCTACGAAGGCGACGTGGTCAGCGCCTTCGGGGGCATTATCGCGTTGAACAGGAAAGTGAACATCGAGCTAGCTCAGACGATTATGGAATCCTTCAGCCGGTTCGGCAAGGCGCTCGGCGCCGGCGGTTTCTTCGCCGAAGTGATTGTTGCTCCGAAATTCGATGAGGACGCCGTCGAGATCATTCGGACGTTGAAGGCCTGGGGCAGCCGCGTTCGGCTGATTGAAACCGGACCCATCGACAGGAGCAAGATCGACGCCGGCGAATTCGACACTCGCTGCATCGTAGGTGGCATGTTGTTGCAAAAACGGGATTTGGTCGGTTGGGAGCCGGACGCGCTTTCCTATCCGACCAAGAACAGGCCGACAAAGGACCAGTTCGAGGACCTGAGAATCGCCTGGCTCGCGGCCAAACACACCAAGAGCAACACGATTGTACTGGTCAAGAACCGCAAGGTCATGGGCGTGGGGGCCGGGCAGATGAATCGCGTCGAATCCGGCCTGATCTCATTCAAGCACGCTGGAGACGAGTCCAAAGGTTGTGTGATGGCTTCGGATGCGTTCTTCCCGTTCCCGGACAACGTTGACAACGCTGCCAAGGCCGGCATCGCCGCGATCGTTCAGCCCGGCGGCTCGAAAAAAGACGATGAAGTCGTCGCCGCTGCCGACAAGCACGGCATCGCCATGGTCTTCACCGGCAAGCGGCACTTCAAGCATTAGTCGCCGCCGATGACTGAGACGGTAGGCGGTTGAAGGTCAACAATACGCCTATTCAATTCGTTGACACGTCGATCAGCGCTGTCAAAGATTTGCGTGGCCTGACGTATGCGTGTGACTTGCGGATCAGATATCGTTGCGGCCAGCAATTGTTGTTCCGTCTGACCGAGCTGGTTCTTGATAACTCCCAGCATCGCTCTTTTCTCGGCTAAATCCACTGTCAATGTAGCCAACTCACTGCTGAGCTTGGCCAGTTGATCAGCACCTGCGGATGCTCCAACTTGTTCACGCCGTCTCGCAAGCTCTATTTTTGCTCTGGCGATCTTTTCTTCCGCATCCGCAATACCACCATTAATATCTCCGTCATCTGCGAGTTTTTTGAATCCTTCTAAACGTTTGACTTGCATGTCAAGTATTTTTCTCAATTCCTCGCTTACCTGATCACCTCGAACTTTCTCGTCAATTTCATCTTTGATTCGTCTGATTTGGTCTTCAATGACTGGTGGACGTGCCTCTAAGCGAGCCACTTCCATCTCAAGGTCCTGTTTCTCACGAAGTAAATCGTACTTCTCGTCCGCGAGCATTCCTGTAGGTACTTCCGGGGGAGTATATACAGGGCTATCCATCGTCATGGAACGCAGAAAGTCCTGGATCTTCTGATGAATCTCAGGAGTTTGAAGAATGGCCAGTTTCTTACCGAGGTAAACGCTGATGGTGCCTTTGCCGACATCCAAAGCATCGTGCCAGCTTTCCGGTTCGATGGTCGTCTCGATAGCATCAACCAGCTCTCTGGCGGCGCCGGCGGAATAAGCAAGAGTGGGAATCTCGTAGACACGCGTTTCCATCTTGTCCGGCAGCGTCTCTTCCGTCGCGATTAGAATCACACCTTCATCCACCACATAGTTGAGTTGTGCAAAGTCGCTCGAGACCGAAGCCAATAGAATTTCCACCGCCTTGCGGACCTTCACGCCGTGCAAGGGATCCATCCCCGCCGGAGTGGTCTGTTCGATCTCAGCCATATCCACCAAATCCTTCCAGTTGGGCTGTATTTGCAGCGGAGGACTCACGGAATTCTTCAACATGTGTATCACGTCTGCAAAGAGGGTCTGAGATCGAACAGACCACTCCGGCGGGGATGGATCCCTT
>JARRQQ010000429.1:0-4561 GCA_037381725.1 Sedimentisphaerales bacterium | reverse complement strand
GGGCAGAACAACAAAATCCTCTGTTACGAGAATCTCAGCGGCCTGTAGCGTTTCCACGGGGTCCGGCAATAGATAATATGGGTCCGGTGTAACCTCCAGCTTCAACCAACGAGTTCCTATTGCAGCTCGTGCAAGCTTTGCTATACGGATCGCTTCGTCTGCATTGCGTGCTCCGGATGTGTTCGGAAGCAATAGAAATCGACTCCGATCGATAGCACGAAGCATTTCATCCTCACTATTTTCGAAATCGACTCTGCGAAGCGCTACAGTGACGATTTCCGTGCCTGATTCTTCAATAGCGTTGGCCATAAGCTCACAGGATGCAAACTTACCTGTGCCTACAAGCAATCGAGAATCGAATTGTTTGTCCGCAATGACGAGTCTGTCCATGCAATTACCCTCCTCCCACAAACCGTATCAACTCGACGGTTTGACCGTTGTGTAATCGCGTATGTTCGAAATTGCAGCGCTCGATGATCTGACCATCAATCTCCGCGACAACCGTTGCTTCGTTAATAGTCAACTGCTCCAGCAGTTGAGTCAGCGTTTGTGGGATGCCGACGGGGAATTGTCTTTCGTTACCATTGATCTTCAACGTTTGCATTTATGATCCCCCGTTATTCCGATAGCGTATGAGTTTTATTATACAGATTTGTTGTTTGACCGTGAAAAGAATCTCGATAATGCGGCCAAAAAGCAGGAATTTTCAAAAAAATGAATTTTTCTACAGGAAATTGTTGACAAGTACCAACTTATTCTTTATATTAGTATCCTGATCGGGTTAATGATGATATGCTATTAGAATGAGAATATCAAAAAAGTGCCAATATGCATTGAGGGCAGTTTTTGAACTTGCTTGGCGTAACACCGGCGAGCCAGTAAAGACGCACAGTATAGCTCGTGCGCAAGGGATGTCCTCGCGATTTACAGAGGTTATTCTTAACGAACTCAAGCATGCTAGATTTGTTGAGTCGAAACGTGGCAAAGAGGGGGGGTATTTGTTGGCCAAGGACGCGAGAGATCTAACAGTCGGCGAAGTCATTGAACACATCCAGGGCCCGATTTCTTTCGCTCCAGATGCCACACAAGTGACGTCAGACACAACCTATTCGGGGGCACAGGCATTCAGAGAGCTCTGGAAGGAGATAAACAGGGCTGTTTCAGAGGTTTGCGACAGCAGGACATTTGCAGATTTGGTAAGATTTGAAGAGAATAGGAGAAGGCGATGTGTCCCCGACTATACTATCTAGATCAAAGTGTCGGCTTCTCCTTCTAATAGAATTTTTTTGCAGACATATCATAGTATGTGGATAGGAATACTTATGCTTCGGAGTAAGAGGTTTTGGAGACGCACGTTAGAACCGTAATGAAAGCCCTAAGCTGGCGGTGTATTGCCACATTGGTTACTTTTGCCGTGGCTTGGATCGTTACCGGCGAATTGACCTTTGCCGCGGAGATTGGGATTGCTGACACAGTCGTCAAACTTGGGGCATATTACCTGCACGAACGGGCCTGGATTCGTGTTCATTTCGGAATATTAAAGAGGCCGGAGTATGAGATATAGCTACCCTAGTTCAAGTGTCGAGGAGGCTTAAGATCGTGTTAATAGAAGAAGTCACAGAGAATATTGCTGAGCTTGTCGAGAAGCTGAATTTTGCAGAAAAGGTTCAACGCTCGCTGGAGCTGATTGATCGGGCTTACGAGGAATTCGGGGAAGGTCTTGTTGTTGCCAACAGTCTTGGCAAGGATTCCAGCGTCGTATGGCATCTTGCGAAGCGTGTAAGGCCCGAGATACGCGGTTTCATCGTTACGACAAGATTCAAGCCGCTGGAGACCAAGCAGTTTATGGCCGAGGAGATTTCGAGATATCCTGAATTGCAGGTCTTCAGCAATGACGAGGAAATTCCTGCCAAGCTCTATGAAACCGATCCGGATAGATGCTGTGAAATCCTTAAAGTCCAACCCACCCGGCAAGCCGTTCGAAAGATGGGCGTTACATGCTGGATAACAGGTCTTCGCTGCACCGAAGGACGGACGCGAACAAACTTCAGGGAGGTGGAAGATCTGGACAAAGGGCTCATTAAGCTCAATCCCATCCTGATTTGGCACGAACGAGAGATTTGGCAATATCTGGCGCTAAACCAGGTCCCGGTCAATCCGCTTTATGCCAAGGGCTATAGATCTCTTGGATGCGCTCCCTGTACAAAGATAGCTCAAGGTGTGGACGAGCGCGCCGGTAGATGGATCGGCACGAGCAAGTGCGGCGGTGAGTGTGGCATTCATACGAAGCCTTTGTTGGACTACCAAATATAACGGCAAACGAAAATGAGACCTGAAACACTGGCTGTACATGGTGGTTTTACAGGGGATAGCTCAACTCGGGCCACGGCCGAACCGATCTATCAGAGCGTCTCCTATGCCTATAAAACGGCTCAACAGTTGGCGGATGTCTTCGAGGGCAGGATGCCCGGATATATCTATACGCGCATTGCAAATCCGACGACGACGGCTCTTGAGACCAGACTTACGGAGCTTGAACACGGCATTGGTTGCATCGCGACGTCCAGCGGCATGGCCGCCATTGCCTCGGTTGTCATCGGATTAACAAGAGCCGGCGATGAGATTATCGCCGCCACAGGGATATTTGGGGGGACGATATCCCTGTTTGAGAATGTTCTCGGGAGATTCGGAATACAAACAACTCTGGTGAATGTTGCCGATACAAACAGCTTTGAAGAAGCGATCAATGCCAGAACAAAGCTGATTTTCGTCGAAACCATTGGAAATCCCCGCATGGACGTGTCTGACATACCGGCTCTTTCCAGGCTTGCGCAAAAGGCCAATATCCCGTTGATCGTGGATAACACCGTTACCACTCCGGCTCTTTTTCAACCCGGCCGGTTCGGCGCCGACCTTGTTATTCATTCCACGTCGAAGTTCATCAATGGCCACGGCACGGCTATCGGCGGGGCCATCATTGATACTGGAAACTATGATTGGAGGAAAAGCCCGTTTGACGATATCAAACAATTATCCGACAAAATGGGCCAATTGACATTCCTGGCTCATCTGCGCAATCTGATTTATCGGGACCTCGGCGGTTGCCCGGCTCCGATGAACTCGTTTTTGATGTTGCAAGGATTGGAAACCTTGCCGGGTCGAATCGCCAAACACTGTGAAAACGCCCGAAAATTGGCCGAGTTTCTGACGACCCATCCGAAAGTGCTCTGGGTGAACTATCCGGGGCTCACCAACAACATTTTTCATCAGAGAGTCGTCAGGCTGTTTTGTGGGTATGGCGGGGGATTGCTCACGTTTGGTCTTGGGAACAAACAGAAGGCTTTTCGGTTTATCGATTCTTTGAAGTTAGCAAAGAACCTGGCTAACCTGGGGGACGTCAGAACGTTAGTCATCCATCCCGGCTCGACCATCTTTCACGAATTTTCAGACGACCAGAAGAAAGAAATGGGAGTGAGAGAAGACATGATCAGAGTTTCCGTAGGAATAGAAGATTATGAGGACATAAAGACTGATTTTGAACAGGCAATAGAAAAAGTATTTGAGGAACCAAAATGAATCTTGCTGTCAATGGGAAACAGACCGATGTCGCCAAAGGTTTGACCATCGGTCAACTTCTTATCGAAGAGAATGTGAAAATGCCACAGATGGTATCGGTCGAGCTGAATGGAAGGATTCTCAAAAGAGCGGAGTTCGAAGAAACAACACTCAAAGAAAATGATAAAGTGGAGTTTCTCTATTTCATGGGAGGCGGGAATGTCACTGACTGAACAGCAGATAGACAGATACAGCCGGCACATTATCCTTGATCAGGTCGGTGGTCTCGGCCAAGAAAAGCTGCTCTCTTCGCGCGTTCTCATTGTCGGCTCAGGAGGGCTAGGCGCGCCGGCCGTTATGTATCTAGCCGCTGCAGGCGTCGGGACGATTGGAATTGTCGATGGAGATAAGGTTGATCTAAGCAATCTACAAAGACAGATTATCCATCACACGGATGATATCGGAAAGGATAAGGTCGTTTCGGCTGAGGATAAAATAAGGGCGATCAATCCTGATACGACAGTCAGAACCTATCCCGAGCGCGCCAAGGCCGACAATATCCGCCAGATGATTCGAGAGTATGATTTCGTCATCGACGGCACAGATAACTTCCCCGCCAAGTTTCTCGTCAACGACGCCTGTTATTTCGCGAAGATACCGTTTTCTCATGCAGGGATTCTACAATTCGACGGTCAGTTGATAACGGTTTTGCCCGGCCAAAGTACCTGTTATCGGTGTATTTTCAATGCTTCGCCGCCGGCTAATGCTGTGCCTTCGTGCTCCCAGGCCGGTGTGCTCGGCGTTCTGGCCGGAGTCGTTGGCTCTCTACAGGCGACTGAAGCGATCAAATATCTGCTGGGTATAGGCGATTTGCTGACCGACACCTTATTGACTTACAGTGCATTGACGATGACTTTTCGGAAAGCACGATTGAATCGTAATCCGAATTGTCCGCTTTGTGGCCAAAGCCCGCATATTACCGAACTGAGGGATGAAGAACAAGTTG
>JARRQQ010000428.1:0-4571 GCA_037381725.1 Sedimentisphaerales bacterium | reverse complement strand
GTACTCAACGCCATTGCTGTTGTTTTCATGGCAATCAGTTGCAAGCGGATGGAAGGGAGCGAGAACAAGTACCGCATCGCGGTGATTCCCAAAGGGATGACCCACGTCTTCTGGAAGTCGATCCACGCCGGAGCGATCATGGCCGAGCAGGAACTCAAGGCCTCCGGCGTGGACGTGGAGGTGATATGGAAAGGCCCGCTGAAGGAAGAGGATAGGGAAGCACAAATCAGAGTGGTGGAAAACTTCGTCACCCGTGGCGTCTCAGGAATCGTGCTGGCGCCCCTGGACGACGCGGCGCTGCGATTACCCGTCAAGGACGCCGTCAATAACGGCATCCCCGTGGTCATCATCGACAGCGGGCTCAACAGCGAGGATTACATCAGCTTCGTGGCGACGGACAACTACCTCGGCGGCAGAAAAGGCGGCGAGCGTCTGGCCGAAATCCTCGATGGAAAAGGCAAGGTGGTCATGCTGCGTTGCCACGAAGGCTCCGCCAGCTCGACGAAACGGGAGCAGGGATTTCTGGACGTGTTGAAAGAGAAATACCCTGGCATCGAGGTGGTCAGCTCGAACCAGTACGGCGGAGCGAGCACGGAAAGCGCCTACATCGCAAGCGAAAACCTCCTGGCGCCGTTGCGCAAGCCCGACGGCGGTCTGACCATAGACGGAATCTTCACTCCGAACGAGTCTACAACGTTCGGCATGTTGCGGGCGCTGGAGGACAGCGGCCTGGCGGGCACCGTGAACTTCGTGGGTTTCGACAGCTCCGACCGGCTCGTTCAGGCGATGCGAAAAGGGGATATCAAGGGTTTAGTGCTCCAAGACCCGATCAATATGGGTTATCAGGGGGTTAAGACCATCGTGGCGCACCTTCGCGGTAAGCAAGTTGACAAACGAATCGACACCGGCTCAGTCGTCGCGACCCCGGAAAATATGGACGACCCAAAAATCGAGAATCTCTTGGAGCCGGATTTCAAGAAATGGTTGAACAAGTAGCGCGGGTAACTCGTTGCCCATGCTGTCGATATTAGACAAGCGGACTATGCCCAGTCTTTTGCCCTGACAGTTCTTCGTCGCTTTCTTCTTGCGTCACTTCACACGTTGGCACGATTATGGTATCATATTCACGTATTGTTTCTTGGGACGGAGTCTGAAGTGCCTGAAATATGTAGATTCTTCGGTATCATTGTTCGGATTTTCTTCGATGATCACGAGCCTTCACATATTCATGTTGAATACCAAGGCCACAAAGCTGTCTTCGATCTTCGGGGCAACATCATAGGGGCGATTTGCAGTCGCGAACGGCCACCAAGCTTGTGCGCGAATGGATAGATTTGAGAGCCAACGAACTTCAGGAGAACTGGGAACTTGCACGAGCCGGAAAGGGACTCAAGAGAGTCTCTCCGTTAGACTGAGGCGTACTATGTGGAACCTGAACGAAGTAAAAAGCATTCAATACCAGTCGAATTACTGCTATCTGATCGTGTTTGACGATGGCACAGCCGGAGTGGTTGATTTTGAGGAGTATTTAGCAAAAGGACCCGTCTTTGCTCCCTTGAAGGATGTGGACTTCTTCAAGAAGGCAACGATTGAAGGCGGCACGATTGTCTGGCCCAACGGAGCCGATATCGCTCCCGAAACGTTATACGAGAAATGCCAACAATCGGCTCCGGCGAAACGCGGCTAAAGCGCTATCTCCGAGTTGCAGCGTTCAACCACATGTACAGGATGATCATAATAATCGGCAGACCCTCTTTTGCAGCTTATTCATCGGCTCGTATTGAGCCAAACCGCATGGCCAGAGAATCAGAGTATGAAAAGCGGGGCTATTTAGCCTGCCGTTTCGCGTTCTCCATGATGACGTCATACTTATAGCCGGCCCCGAAATCTTTATTCAGGGCAATCGTCCCTTCAAATGTGACAACGTCACCCACCTTGACCTCATCTTGAGTTGTGACCGTTAAATCGTAGCTGCCCGAGCCGCTTGTACCGTCTTGAAGGTGGACCCAGTTCCTCCCCATGATGGCCCGGTTGACCTTTACGACCTGCCCCCTGATCAAAACCGTTTTATTCGCATAGGAATCTCTGTTGGAAAACAGCTCACCGATGGTGATCCCGCCTTCCGCAGGCTCAATCGAAACGTCCTTCTTTTCGATGACGGGTTTCATGCCCTGAGGCGTTGCAATAGATGGGTGGCCGGCGGGAAGCGACGGCTCATTGCTATCAATCTGATCCACGAAATAGATCGTCTCAAATGTCCTCTGCAAATCCTTGCTTTTGAAGTTCTTCATCTCAAGGCCGCCTGCAAAGGAAATCGTCTTTCCCGGCTCGATTTCCCTTTTAGCGATGGCGATCCAATAGTCGCGATCCTTTTCTTTCACGTGCAGATAGGTATAGGCACTGGCCTGAATGACCTCCTGAACGACGACCGTATGGACATCAGCGCCGGCGTGAACTTGCTGAGCCGGCTGCACGGGTTGAACAGCCTGTTCCTGGGGCTCATCCTCCTTCTTTTGACAAGAGAGCAATAAGAGAGCGCTCAACACCGATATTGCAGTTAACGTAGTCTTCATTTTGTATCCTTCGAAATAGGCTCAAATAACTTCCTTTATCACCCCATTAGTATACTGTATAAACGACATAGTAGCAACCTCGCTTGGCATGACAAGAATGTTTGTTTTGTGAGAGATCTAAGGTTAAATCTGCTTTCCAAACGTCAATACGAGGAAAATAACGATGCTTGCAGATATTGCACAACAATCTTCATACGCGATTGGCTGGGGGACACTCGCATTGATCAACACCGGGCTGGCTCAATCAAAGAATCGCAGCGGCCTCGCCTGGTTCCTGGTCTCGCTTCTGTTCGGGCCGATTGCGACATTCTTCATTGTCATATTGGAATCTGTAAAAAAGAAGTGAGTGACTCTGAAAAACCCAAGGAGATTAATATATCACAGTGCAAAAAGATGACCGGAAGATTTAATACTTGATCCCTTGTACTCCTTCCGGACTTCGGCGACAATCCTTCCTCAGACGTTCTTATGGCCGCTGTAGCAATCGAGCTTCTTTAACAAACCTCTAAAGTAGCGATGAGCCTCTACATAGCGCTGGTCAATCGTCTCGAGCGTGCCGAGCTTATGCCCTTTGACAATAATCGGCGAGCACTGCTCGTGAGACAGGTAGCCATCATAGCCGATGTCTTTACAAGCCTTCAGAAAGACGTCCCAGGGCAGCGTGTCCTTCGGGCCGCCCGGCGTCACTTCCTCCCAACTGTAAGGCGCCCCACCAACCGTGGCGGATTTCGCCAGGGATATCGTGTGCGAGTAAACCATCAGCCCCTTCATGCTATAGACGGTCTTTCGGACAAACTCCTGGTCGAAGGCCTCGAACAACGGCAAATCCAGCCCGACCTTCAAACTCTCGACGCCCACTTCTTCGATCATGGCCAGGGTCTCTTCATTGTTGCCTGTAATCTCAGGGTGGGTCTGCAGTGCCAGGTCAATGCCCTTGTCCCGGGCGTACAACGCGACTTCCGTAAGACCTCTTCTGACCTGATGCCACGCCTCCAAAAAGTCCTCGTTTCTCGAAACTCGTCTGGACCGCGCCTCGAAAGCGGGCGAGCCGTATCCCTGGTTCGCATAGGGATTCTGGAAGTAGCCGTAGAACGCCGCAAGCACGCGAACCACTTTGGCCCCGACGTCTTTCGCCAGATCGATGGCCGACCGGACGTACATGACCTCCTTTTCCTGTGAATACAAGAGCACGTGGTTGGCTTCCTGGAAATTCGTACAACACACAACGCCCCCGAATTCGAGGTCCAGCTCGCCGGCCAAATCCACCAGTTTCTTGCGGCGGTCTTCGTCGATGTCCATGGGAAAGCCTATCGGCCGATGCGCATAAATACAGACGGCGTCGTAACCGAATCTTGACGCTCGGTTCATGGCCTCTTCGAGGCTCGCCTGTTCTCCGGGAGCGGTAAAATACCCGCCATATCCGATTGAATCGAGACTTAGTTTCATGATTGAAACACCACCTTTCTGACGTTTGATCCGAACTGAATTCTATTTGAGAATTTACTCTGTTCGCACCCCTCTGTCAAGAATCCCCGCTCTTCGATCCGCCTGCAACATTCTTCATTGTCATATAGGAATCTGTGAAAAAGAAGTGACTGACTCCGAAAAATCCAAGGGCCTTAATATGCGCATTACAAAAAGGTGACCGGAGGATTTAACACTTGACCCCTTATTGCTGACCCTCGGCATCTTGCCCGTGTGTATCATGGGCGCCCCGCCCATGAAAACAACGATCTAATCCTTCAAGCTCTCTTTGCCCCTTCCTCAAATCGAGATTTTTATCATCCTGTGGGTATAGCCGGGTTCATAGAACCTTAGCTCTACAATCGTACCTGACCGATCACGAATGAACTGAATAGACAACCGCTCATCAAACCGGATGTACCATCGGTCGCTCCCCTCAGGAGGATCCATGAGCTCAAAAATAATCAGACCGGGCATATCAAAACCGAGGTGCTCATTGTAGATACGAACGGTGAACCGCTCCCCCATCGAAGC
>JARRQQ010000427.1:0-4581 GCA_037381725.1 Sedimentisphaerales bacterium | reverse complement strand
AACGAAAAGCCGGAGCATCTTTCCCCGGACTGCACTAATACAGGTATTCTGGTGGAGAATAGAACCTTCACCGATATGGCCAACTGCATCACCAATTCCACCTTGGATAGGGGCTTGGCCTACAAAGGGAGATACTTTCTGGATGCTGCTTGTGCCCAGCAGTATGCGCCCCATGACGTGGACATCAATGACTGTGTATTCGAGCGCACCGGTTCTTCGCCCGTGAGGATGCTGCTGCTAAAGGGCGGCCACTCCATCCGGTACAGAAATGCCCAGTTCTGGGGCGATGGGATAGAAACCGTCAAATACACCAACGTGTACGAGACTTTCGGTCCCAAATCTCTTTCAAAAGAAGTCTCAGAGGCCCTTAACCACAGCGTGAGTGGAACGCTAGGAGACAAAGGAAGGACCCGGGCACCGGGAGACACCTCCATTTCCTTTGAATGTGGCCCGCGAGAAGACGCGCCAGTACGGGATACATCGCGGCAATAAACAGTTGAATGAAATAACAGAAGTACCCTCTACGGTCGAAGCGGTTCCTTAAGTCTGCCGAGCTTCTCAAAGCAAACAAGGCTTTCCCATACGTAAGAGCAGAAATCGTCGAGCCAATTCGTCGACTTCAGTCTTGCCTTATTGCGGTGCTGCTGAACGAAGCTTCTCCATTCCTCAAAGAATTCGAGAAGCCTGCGGTCAAATTCGGCTGTCTTTGCATCAAAGTCGGTTTTCTTGCCCATCTTTGGTACCTCCGATCCGAACCACTCTGTTGGCGATTCGCTCTGGAAAAAATGCGAATCGCCATGAAGACAACTGCCAACCAAACAACCTATAAACGGCCATTCTCACTTGGAATTTACCCCCCTCAGAGTATAATTGGCTCATCTAATCGGCCCCGTTCTTGGTGGCCGCAACGGGCTCCGCTTGGATTGGAGGTATCGCCATGAGAGGTATGTCAAGTACCGTCAAGGTCGTTCTTGGGCGACTGCTCGTCCCAGTCCTTGTCTGGCTACTTATGGTCGTAGTGCCATGTCTGGCCAATAACCCGAATGAGAAGTACGTGGGAACCATAGAAAACGACACAGTCTGGAAGGATACTGATGGCAACGAGATTTGGTGTAATGGCGGGCACATGATCAAGGAAGGAGACACGTTCTACTGGGTCGGCTATGAGACCAGACCGGGCATTGGATTCAGGGACATCAAGCTGTATTCTTCCACTAATCTGGCAGATTGGAAGTTTGAAAACAACATTGTGAAGCGTCAAGGCCCCTATGCGATCCTCGGTTGGGCGGGACGCCCCGGACTATTACACAATCAGGCAACCAAGCAATACGTGCTGGTCTTCGAGGCTGATTCGAGGCAATGGGAAAGACACAAAGTTGGTTTCGCCCGTTGCGACACGATCAGTGGAAGCTACAAGTTCGTGCGTTACACCTATCCGGAGGATGACAGGTCTACGGGCGATCAGTCTGTGTATCAGGAGGGCGATGATGGCTATCTGGTCTGCACTCTCGATAAGATAATCGACGGAAAGCGGTACCTCAATCAGAGTCTGGCCATTTTCAAGCTGACGCCGGATTATTTGGGCGTTGAGGCGAAAGTGTACGAGGGATTCGACAACGTCAACGGCAATCCATCGGTATACCCACGCCATCACACTTCGAGAGAAGCTTCACACATTGTCAAGGTTAACGAGACCTATTACTGGTTTTCGTCTGGCTTGCAGGGATGGAACTCTACTGAGACGAAATACGCTACAGCCGAATCCTTACGGGGTCCGTGGTCTGAGCTGAACGTGCTTGCCACCGAGCCTTTGTCCAACGATTCCTTCAATACACAGCACGATTTCATAATCCCGGTGATCGGGAGCGAAGCAACGACATATGTCTATGTTGGTGATAGGTACAGCCAACATCATGGACGAGGTGTTGGCCGGAATGTATTTCTTCCCTTGGTTTGGGACGACGATGTGCCCAAAATGAAATGGCTCAGAACCTGGACGATTGATACCCGCACGGGGCTTTGTGAGACTGATGATACTCTCGGCCAGTGACCCCAGGTGATAGCCAGTTAGATTTGCGACAATTCTGATGGAGGTATTGAGCCAAACTGTGTGAGAAACATGACTAAAATCGGGAAGCTAATTTGTTCCTTATCTGTGTGTCTTTTGACAGGCTTTCTCGCGTCTTTTGCCTTCAGGAATTCGATTACAGACTGGTATGCTCAGTTGTCTCGACCATCTTTCATTCCTCCCGACTGGACTTTCGGCGTGGTCTGGCCGGTCCTCTACGTGATGATGGGCATATCTGCCTTTCTCGTATGGAACATGGACATCAACAGACAGCAGCTCAAAGTGGCGCTCGGCGTTTTCGCCTTGCAACTGATATTGAATGGATTGTGGACACCCATCTTCTTTGGGCTGCATCTGATTGGCTTGGCTCTTATAGAGATTGTCATGATGTGGGCTGCGATACTCCTGACGATTTTTACTTTCTGGAGAGTGTCGAAACCGGCCGCTTTGCTTCTATTGCCCTATATACTCTGGGTGAGCTTTGCTGTTGTTTTGAATGCCAGCCTGTTTCTCCTGAACAGATAGCGTCTCTGTATGTCGCGGCAGTTAAGGAACCGTATACATGCTTGCTCCTGATGGCAAGTACGATGTCATAGTCGTAGGCGCTGGTCCTGCCGGATCCACCGCGAGCCATATTCTCAGTAGGAACGGACTGAAAGTGCTTCTGATTGATAAATGCTCCTTTCCACGCGATAAGCTCTGTGGTGGCTTCCTGACTGAGAAGGCGACACGCCTGATGAAAATCCTCTTCAGAGAATCACCACAGTTCCTTAGACAGCACCATACGATTAGTTTTGAGTCGATCAATTACAGTCTGTGGTATCGCTCGCGACTACTTATGTCTGGTGCATCTGTCTATCCCTTTAGATTCGTTAACCGAGCCGAATTCGACTCTTTGCTTCTGGATCATGCCCGTTCCAACGGTACATGCGTACTTGAGGAGGAAGCTGTCAGGGTATGTGATCCGTCTGCCGGCATGATTCAGACAAAATCCGGCCAGACGTACTTTGCTCGTTTCATCATCGGGGCAGATGGTGTTAGCAGCGTGGTGAGGCGGTCTTTTCCTCCGTCCAGCTATGACCGTCATGAGTGGCGGAAGCATTTGGCGACTGGAGTCCAGATAAGCATTCCTCGGAGTGAGTTTCCATGGGAGGTTGATCGCCCGATGATCTACTTTGGCTTCATGAACGTCGGGTATTCGTGGGTGTTTCCAGGAGGAGATAGAGTGGTCGTAGGGATGGGCGGAATTAGTCGAAAGAATCCAGAGGGGGTGCTTACATGCTTTCGGTCATTTCTGTCAGCTCTTAGTGTGCCAGAGTATTTGCACGAGAAATTCAGAAGCTACCCTATCCCATTTGGAAACCACCTTGAGAGGCCGGGGTATAATCTGGCACTCCTTGTGGGTGACGCGGCCGGATTTGCGGATGGGATATTTGGCGAAGGCCTCTATTACGCACTAAAGAGTGGGGAATTAGCCGCGGTTTCAATCCTGCAGGGCCTCCAGAAAAATTTGCCTCCTCTTGCGATATATTTTCGTTCTCTCAGACAATTTCTACCCAATCTGTCACACCTTAGCAAGCGTGGACGTCAGCTTTATTTCTTGCTGCGGACCTTTGGATATCTTGGGGCCTGCCTGTATATTCGATGGAAAGGTAAGAAGTTGGTAACGCACATCCATTTTCTTCGTGGTGAATCAGAAACGAATAGAATCAGATACGATGTTTGAGAGCGGGATTCATAACCTGAATCACTCAATCAGCACATCAAAAAACCTCGGGGATAGCCGGTGTGGGACAAATGACGGTCGGCCTTTGCAGAATGCTGCGAGCAACGGACAGACAAGCCGTCGGTCGGCTAATCCGAAAGGGAATTTTGAAGCAGTTTGGTAAAGCAAGAATAGCGAGCGTTCCTCCCTGCCGCTGGCTTTATCATCTACGGTGGGCTTTATCTACTAACTACATCATCGGTAAAAAACAGCACCATCTTAATTTGAAATGAAGAGAGTTTCTGCACCAACTGAAATTGACTTCACACATTCGCCACCATATACTATCTCAGCCGATACAATCTGGTTGGAGGGCAAAGGAATGCCAACAAAAACAAAAAAGGATCTCATCGACCGAATCGGGGAGACGACGAACTGCAAGCGTACCGTTGTCAAAACGGTGGTGCGTGAATTCCTCGACGAAATAGTCTCCGAGGTTGCCAAGGGCAACCGCCTAGAGTTCCGGGATTTCGGTGTTTTTGAGCCTCACGTATGCGCACCGAGAACTGCTCAAAATCCGAAGACCCTGGAGCCGATTGACGTCCCGGCCAGACAGGTGGTGAAGTTCAAGATGGGGCGGGGGATGAGGGAGGGGATGAATGGCAACGGGAAAAAACGGTGAGGCCTCTTGCAACGCTGTTGGTTTCCTTGTCGCATGCCTCCGGCGTTCTATCGTGTTCCGGTCTTCGTCGGCTTTGTGGTGGTCTCTGTTCTCTTTGAGTGCACACCTCATGGTCCTTCGCCCGCA
>JARRQQ010000426.1:0-7180 GCA_037381725.1 Sedimentisphaerales bacterium | reverse complement strand
TTTGTTGATGAGGCGGGGTTGATTACCGAAGGGGCCGGCTCGGCTTTTTTTGCCGTCCGGGGGCAGAGCCTGCAGACCGCGCCGCTGACGGCCAATATCCTGCCTTCGATTACCCGCCAGTTTACCATCAAGGCGGGCGAGAACGTCGGGCTGAAAATCGTGGAAGAGTCCTTAACGCCCGAGCAGGCGGCGTCTTCTAATGAATTGCTCGTGGCCTCGACGACGAAGGATATTCTGGCCGTGGTCAAGTTCGACGACAAAGTCATCGGGGACGGCAAGCCCGGTGAATGGGCGAGACGGATGGCCGAGGAATTCCGTTCGTTTGTGTCTGCCTAGCCTCCGATCTTTCAGAAATCATGCACGAAAGGAGTAATGATCGTCATGAAGAGACGTTTCGTTAGAATTGTCATAGCATGTGTTGCCCTGTGTTTGCCGACGCTCAGTTGCACTAGGCACGATAGCGGCCGGCCGATTCGCGTTCAGGAGTACCGCGGGACAATCCGCGTGGCGTGCGTGGGCGACAGTATCACCTACGGCTACGGGATCGCAAACCGCGCCAAAGGCTCCTATCCAGCTCAATTGGGGCGGATGTTGGGCGCCAAGTGGGAGGTCCGCAACTTCGGCGTCAGCGGTGCGACGATGCTCAAGCAGGGCGATTTACCCTATTGGGATCAGCAGGCGTTCAAGGACCTCCTGACCTACAATCCCAACGTCGTCATCATCAAGCTAGGTACCAACGATACCAAGCCGCAAAACTGGAAGTTCAAGGACGAGTTCGCCCGCGACTACTCGGACATGATCGACCGGTTCGAGGAACTACCTTCCCATCCGCGCATTTGGGTCTGCTACCCGGTCCCCGCCTACGGCGAGCGGTGGGGAATCAACGAGTTCGTTATCAAGAACGAGGTCATTCCCATCATCAGCGAGGTAGCGCGAAACAAACACGTGCCGATCATCAATCTCTATAGTCCGCTCAGCGGCAAGCCGGGGCTGTTTCCCGATGACATCCACCCGGACGCCGAAGGGGCGTTCCTCATCGCGAAGGAGGTCTACGCGACGTTGACGGGCTTTCAGTTTATGGAGGCATACGAGCCGCCTCCGTTTCCGAACGTGCTGATTATCGGGGACTCCATTTCCATCGGCTACTTCAAGCCGACCCAGGAGCTGCTCAAAGGCAAGGCCATCGTCGCGCACAATCCGGGCAACGCGGCACACACCGCCAACGGGCTTGCGAAGCTGGCCGGATGGCTGGGCGCCACGAAGTGGGACGTGATACATTTCAACTTTGGGTTGCACGATCTGAAATACATCGACGAGCAGGGCCGGAACGTCTCCGCCGAAAAGGGCCGCCAACAAATTCCTATTGATGAGTACAAGATCAATCTGGAAGAGTTGGTCGTCCGGCTCAAGAAGACCGGCGCAAAGCTGGTCTTCGCTACGACGACGCCGGTGCCGGACGGGACGGGATTCCGCGTGAAGGGCGACGCCGAGAAATACAATCGCGTAGCCGAACGAGTGATGAAGAAATACCGGGTTGCGATCGACGATTTGTATTCGTTTGCCGTGCCGCGTCTGAATGAAATCCAAAGGCCGAAGAACGTCCACTTCACCGAAGCCGGCTCGAAATTGCTGGCTGAACAGGTCGCCGACAGTATTGTGAAAGCCCTTAATGAGCCGTAGTGTAGGTCATCGGGACATCAGGGAATCCTGGGGACTGGCTCTTCTTGACGGCGTTTTTCCGTCAAAAAGTGCCTGTCCCCCTTTAGGCGATGTCCCTCTTCAGGCGGATAAAAGGGACAGTCAGCTTTCTAGGCGACAGAAAGCAGACAGTCCCCAGACAATCTCCCCGGTATCCTGATTACCCAATTTCCTTATCGGCAATGAACGATATTCACACATCAATCGTGAGCTGGTCGGACAAGCGGGTCGAGCTAACCTCTGTCCGGCGGGCCGTGTTCGTTGAAGAACAAAACGTCCCCGAAAATATCGAGCTGGATGGCAGAGATGCGGATTGCTGCCACGTGTTAGCGTGCGATGGAAACGGCAAAGCCATCGGGACGGCACGGATGGACAGTGACGGCAAGATCGGCAGGATGGCCGTTCTACGCGAGTTTCGCGGGTTGGGAGTAGGGCGGAAAATGCTCCAAACGATGATGGACTATGGCAGGTTGCGGGAAAGGACCGATTTCCACCTGTCCGCCCAGATCAGCGCCCTGGATTTCTATAAGAAGATGGGCTTCGAGCCCTACGGCGAGCCGTTCGAGGAAGCGGGAATAACCCACGTCCAAATGAGAATCAAGAAAAGGTGACGAGATTCATGACCGGGATTCCCAATTTCCAGGTTGACAGACGGAAAAACCTGTGAATATTCGCCCGGATCGTGCGTCAATACTATTGATGCCTGTAATAGACGGTTAAATCGCTCGACGCTTTTTTGGCACTCGAATAGGGGATTCATATGGACTGTCTTTTAGCACAACACGTCGGAGTAGGGGCATTTCCGTTGTTTGGAGTGTTTTTCGTCGCATTGGCTTTGTTGGTCATCGTTCCGATAAAGATACTTATCTCCTGCATGATTTTTCACAAGGCCGGCTATTCCTGGGCATTAGGCTTGCTCATGCTAGTTCCCATCGCTAATATTATCCTGATCTTTGTCCTGGCTTTTGGAGACTGGCCCGTAAGGAGGGAACTGCGCCAGTTCAAACAGGTGCGCTAAGAGCGACAGGTTTTCCGGGAGGATCTGTTCTGTGAACGGAGAGCAGCCTTATGTAAGCGTCATCGAACCGCTAACGCCGGCCATCGAGAGGGTCAAGACGGTCCTTTTCAGGCCCTTCGACATCGGAAAATGGTTTGTGATCGGCTTTTGCGCCTGGCTGGCCGAGCTGGGCAAGCCCAAAGGCGGCGGGGGCAATGGAGGTGGCGGGCCGTGGCGAGGGGGACAACAGGATTTCTCACACTTCGCACGCACAATCAGAGACGATATGGCCGGAGCAAGGGCTTACGTCGAGGCGAATCTGCATTGGATCATTCCGTTGGCCATTTTCGGCGCGGTGGTTGTGCTCATCGTCTGGGTGCTGTTGGTGTGGTTAAGCAGTCGGGGCCGGTTCATGTTTTTACACTGTGTGGTCGAGAACAAAGGGCACGTCGTCGTGCCGTGGGACAAGTTCAGCCAGCACGCCAACAGCCTGTTTGTCTTTCGGGTCATTCTGGGCCTGATCACCGGGGTAGCCATAGGCGCCGCTATACTTACCGGTATTCTTCTCTTTGCCGGAGCCGCGATAGCGGGTGTCGGAGCGGCGGCCGGCGCAGGTGTGGTTGCCATCTTCGTCTCGACGGTCTCCATCGGGATCGTCCTGCTCGTGATCCGCAAATTCACCAAGGATTTCGTCGTGCCCATCATGTTTCTGCGCACGGCCAGGTGTACGGCCGCCTGGAAGGAATTCCTTGCTTTGTTCTCGATGAACACGGGACGTTTTGTGCTCTATATATTGTTCCAGATCGCGATAAAGATCGTCATCGGGATCGTCGTTCTGGCCGGCGCCTGTGTCACCTGCGGCTGCGCCTGCTGCTTCCTTGCCATTCCATATATCGGAACCGTAGTCCTGTTGCCGATTCTCGTTTTTGAGCGGTCCTACTCATTGTATTACCTGCAACAATACGGCCCGGCTTTCGGCGTCTTTCGAGCGGCGGAAGAGGTCACGCCGCTTGAATAAGTACTTCTCGATGCCGTGAGAGTATTGACAAACCGCCGTTTCAGCCTATGCTATGGGAGTGACCCTTTGAGGGTGTTGACTTCAATTTTGGAGAAGCCCGTTGTTTTTGTCAGAAAGGAGAGATCGGATGTGGCGTTCAGCTCTTGTTTTGGGATTGGTGTGTGTAGTGGCGTCGAGTTTCTGTGCTCCGGCGCAGGCGGCTCAGAAGCCGGCCCTGATTAAAGCCCTCTTAATTACCGGAGACGACGTTGGGGCGCATCCCTGGCGGGAGATGTCCGAGACCACGCGCGAAATCCTGGTCAAGTCGGGCAGATTCGACGTCAGGGTGTGCGAAGACCCGTATATTCTCGAATCGGAGAACGCGCTGAAGGCGTACGACGTCATCGTCTTTACGATTTTCAGCCGGCGCGTTTCGGAACTGCCCGAGCAGGCCCAGCAAAATCTTCTGAACTTCGTCAAAGGCGGCAAAGGCTTTTTCGTTCAGCACCTGGCCAGCGCCTCATTCCCCAAGTGGGAGGAATTCGGCAAGCTGTGCGGCCGGCATTGGGTGATGGGCACCTCCGGCCACGCCGCACGCTACGTGTTCAAGGCCAACGTGGTGAACAAGGAGCATCCGATCACGGCGGGGCTGAGCGATTTCGACGTCGATGACGAGTTGTATGCCAAGCTGCAAGGCATCGGGGACATCAACGTGCTCGTTTCGGCCGATTCCAACTGGAGCCATAAAACCGAGCCGCTCGTTTTCACCTTACCCTACGGGAAAGGCCGTGTCGTCCACAACGCCTTCGGCCACGACCGCCCTGCCCTGGGCAACCACATGGGGTTGCCCCTACATGCCGATACGATAAAGCTTCGATATCGTGCGGATGATGAGGCTGCCGCGAAGGCCGGCGGGGGACGCCATGCACATCTCGTTCAGTGCGTTCCTGCCGAGTACCTTGAATTCCGGACCGGCCTGGATGACAAAGGTGTCACCGTCCTCGCTCAGGCAGAAGAGCTTGCCGTCGTTGGCCCAGGGCGAAGCGGTGAACGCGTTTGCCCCGGAGGCGATGCGTTGTCTGCTGTAGACCTCCCGGCCCGTCCGCGCATCGTAACAGCTCAGCAGACCTCTGTCGTATAGGACGTAGAGGTAGTCACCATAGACAATGGGTGAAGGATTGTACGGCCCCGCTTGCTTTTGGCACCACGCAATGTACTTGTTGCTGTTCTCGCCGCCCTTGAGGCTGATATCGCCCGCGGCGCCCGGTCGAATCGCAAAGACGGGCCGTTTCCTGTCGACGACGAAACCCGAGGTGACGTAGAGCAAGCCGTGCGCTGCGAACGGCGTGGGTATGACAATGGATGACATACCGCCCAGTTCCCATAGGAGTTTGCCGTCGAGATTGTACGAGCGAATCTTGTCCTTTCCGGCCGTGACCAATTCGGTGCGCTGCTCGTTCTTCCAGATGTAGGGCGTTGCCCAGTTGCTCTTTTCATCGCGGTCGACGCGCCATATCTCGTCGCCTGTTTCTTTGTCCAGCGCCACAAGAAACGACTGCTCTTCGTTGTCATTGACGATGTAGAGGCGGTCCTCGTACAGCACGGGCGACGCGGCGCTGCCCCAGTTGTTGCCGACTTTGAAGCTTCCGAATTTCCTGGACCACAGCGGCGTGCCGTTCACGTCATAGCAAAACAGGCCGACGTTGCCGAAGTAGGCATACACCCGCCGGCCGTCGGTGAGCGGCGTTTCGGAGGCGTACGAATTCTTGATGTGCAATGGCCGCTGGGGGGCGCCCCTGTGGGCGACTTGTTCCCAGAGGATCTTGCCTGTGTTGAAGTCGATACAATAGACCATCCATCTGTGGACCTTGTCCGAGGGTTTGTCGCGGTCGCCTCCGAGGTAGAGTCCCTTTTTGGGCGTCTCGTCTTGTCCTTCACTGATGGCCGAGGTGACGAATATCCGCTCGCCCCAAACGATGGGCGACGACCAGGCCCGGCCCGGTATCTTAACCGACCAAACGACATTGTCCGTCGTACTCCACGTGTCGGGAAGTGTCTTATCCTCAACGACCCCGGCGGCCGGGCCGCGAAATTGCGGCCAATTGACCTCCGCCAGACCGTTGGAGAGCAATAGTAGAACTGTGAGTGCAATACCCGCTAAAGTGCGATGCATAAGCCCGATCCTCACCCATATCTACATCGGATTCTTGCAATAAGGCACGGCCCGGACATAAGGTCGGGAGTGCTTTCCAGATGCAATGATAACCAATCCCGCAAGCGGACGCCAGGTCTTTCTTGAGGGCGTTCGAGAGAGGAGTCAATCCTGAGTGAGGATGAGTGGGATTCATGCGCGGTTTAATAAGGAACCGCTTCGCGGGATTGTTCGAATAGACCCCTCGGCCGCGCTCGGGGTGACATCAGGGGCCACGTTCGGTGCGAGGAAGAGTGCCGCGCTCAGCATACGCTTTGGACGGCGCGGAGTGGAACTTCACGGGGAATGGCGAGCGAGACGATACAGCCTTGTCCGTCACGTCATTTCGAGCGCAGTCGAGAAATCTAATTGACTTTCTTCCTTCTTCACAAGGATCGCGGGAAACCTCGGTGCACCCCGCCTTCAGATGCGTGGTTTTATGCTTTGCCACTGGGGTGTTGAGGGTTTACAATGTCCGCATGGCCCACGGGAGACGTGGTAAGATGTCAATCATGCATTCAGAAACCGGAGGTTCTATGAACGAGCATCTGAGAATCAGCCGTCGTGGTTTCCTGCGAGGGACAGTTGTCGCTGCCGTGGGGGCGGGGAGTTTTCCGTATTTCGTGCCTTCGTCGGCTTTAGGCAAAGCGGGCACCGTCGCCCCGAGCGGGCGGATTGCGATGGGCTCCATCGGCGTGGGCGGCATGGGCACGAATAATCTCAGGGGGTTCCTGACGCAGCCTGACGTGCAGGTCGTAGCCGTCTGCGACGTCGTCAAGGCCAGCAACGAGTACGGGCACTGGTACAAGCAAGGCTGGCAAGGCGCCTGGTTCGGGCGGGAATCGGCCCGGAAAATCGTGGACGACCATTATGCCCGGAAGAACCCGTCCGGCGGGTATGAGGGCTGCGCCGCCTATATCGATTTTCGCGACCTGCTCGCCAGGGACGATATCGACGCCGTGTGTGTGACGACTCCCGACCACTGGCACGCGATCCCCTCTATCATGGCCGCCTCGACGGGCAGGCACGTTTACTGCGAGAAGCCGCTGACCCTGACAATCGCCGAAGGCCGGGCCATGATCGAAGCGGTCCGGCGGCATGGCATTGTCTTCCAGACGGGGACCCAGCGGCGCTCGAGCCGCCAATACAGGTTCCTTTGTGAGCTGATCCGCAACGGTCGGATCGGCCGGCTCAAGAGGGTCATCGCGAACATAGGGCCGAACAACAAGTTCGGTCCGGCCAAAGACTGGCAGCCGACGCCCGTGCCGGATTGGCTGGACTACGATATGTGGCTGGG